>ONMP01000154.1 GCA_900318935.1 uncultured Actinomycetes bacterium | reverse complement strand
GATGATGTTGCGATAATGGTCGACGGTGTACTCGGTGCCCTCGGTAAAACGATGGGTCCAGTCGTTGCCATCCCACGTGCCGACGGTATACACGATCTGGAGTCCTGGGATGCCCATGATGCTATCCCAGTCCAAATGGAGCTCTTCAGTAGATTGCTCGTCGCCCGCCACGAAGCGATCGGGTGCGCCATCGAAGTGAATCTCGTAGCTCATAGCCCGAAGGTTTGTTTCTACCAAGCAAGTGGGAACATCGTCTTCGAAGGAAGTGCTCGGTTCGTCCTCCTCGCCAATAGTGTCTTTCTCTGTTGGGTCAGAGGCCTCGACGACGGCTGGCACGTCGTCTTTGTCTTGCCGCGATTCTTCTGCTTCGCCTTCTCGAGTGTAGTCCTTTGGTGTGCTCTTCTCATCGACCTCGAGTGCCGATCCCTCTGGCTGCTGTTCCTCGGCATATGCCGTTGCCGTCCCAAAGAGCTCTTGGAGTGCGGATACGGGCACGCCGCCTCCCGCGAGGACGATTGCCAGTATCCAAGAGGTAGCCAGTCGGAACGGCCTCCAGCGCTTGATGTGATTGCTCATAATGACTCCTCTCCGTCGAGTGCGATGAGCCAACGCGCTGTGGGAAGAATCAGCAGGGCGTTTGCTCCATGCAAAAAACACTATCATGGCGGGGGAGTGCAATGGTTGCCAGCCTGACAACTACGGCAAGAATAGGCGTTGTGTGCGAGTTGTTACTTGACGGTTCCTTCACTTTGGGTGGCTGCCGCTGCGGCGTCGAACACGCGGTCGGCGTTGCGCTCTTGTCAAAGTAGTAATACTCGCCGTTGTCGTCCTCGAGCTTGTCCCATTGGTCCTCGGCAACGAGGGAGGGGTCGTGTACCTTGACTGCGGCGTACACGGCAGTTTCGAGTCGTACGGTCTGTCCGTCGTCCCAGCCCCATGGCATGAAGAATTCGTCGCTCTCGCCGGGAAGGCCCTCCTCTTGGAAGTTGTAGACGTAGTCGTGGTCGAGTCCATACAGCTCGATGAGCGTTGAGCGCAGAAGCCCGACGGTCGCCGTATCGTTTGGCTGGTCAAACAGGTGCGTGTTGTACTTGTTCCGCAGGTAGGTTACTGCGTCGCTGATGCGCTCCTCGTCGTTGAGGACGGCAGGTATGGTATCGCTGTTGAAGGGCGACCATGTGGCTGCCCTATAGGCTTGCACGCCCACGAACGCGATGAGTGCGATCGCGAGCAGCGCAGAGGCCACGATGCCGGCGAGGCGTAAGCGCTGGCATCGTGGGTTGGCAGCCAGCAGGGCACGCTTCACTTGGCTCACGTCACCGTAGCGCTTCTCGGGGTCGAAGGCACAGCACTTATCAATGATGTGTGCCAGAGGCCGATACACGTGCACGTTCTTGTTGTGGCGCGGGCTGCCGGTGAGCAGGTACCGCAGCAGCACGCCGAGCGAGTAGATGTCGGTGCGGGCGTCGGTCTGCTTGAAGCCATACTGTTCGGGTGCGGCATAGATGCGCGTGCCGAAGAACACCGTATCGGTCTCGTGACCCGGCTGAAACGTGCGGGCTATGTCGAAGTCGATGAGTGCCACGGAGCCGTCCGGTCGCACGATGACGTTTTGCGGCTTTATGTCGCGATGGATGATTGGCTGGGGTTGGCCATGCAAATAGGTGAGCACGTCGCACAACTCAGCGCAAATACGTACGATCTCTTGTTCGTCGAGCTCGTTTGTGCGTGCGTGGCGGTCGAGCGATATGCCCTCTATGTAGGTGCGTACGAGCACAGTCGTACACTCGTTCTCATAGGTGGCCACGGGGCGGGGCAGCGCCGGGTGGTCGAGACCAGCCAGGATGTTGCTCGCAGGGTCGGTCTCCCACACGTCGAGGTCGTAGCACTTCGCGACGAGGGCATTGCCGTCGTGGTCTTGCGCCAGGAACGTGTCGCAGCCCAGATGTTCGCCCAGGCACTCCATGATGTCGTAGGTCGCGAGGAAGTCGGCGGGATAGATCCCGTTGTCGTAAGCGTCGCAAATCGCGTCAAGCAACTCGTCGTTCCCATGGGTGTCGCTACGCATAACGGTCTCCTCCAAGTAAAGGTAGCCCGTTTTCATAAAGTACGTTCTGCGCGTAGATAAGGGGCTTCCCGTTATGCAGGCACCATGCAATCACGGCATCGCGCTTGACCTTGGGATGCAGTGGGCTCATTTGGGCAACTTTGAGCAGTTGCTGGGTCTCGTCGCAGCCGAGGCCCAGCCCAAACGCGAGCTGGAGTGTCGTGTCGCGAGAGGGATTACGTGTTCCGTTGTACAGGCGATAGCCGAACGAACGCTCGATGTTCGCGGCAGCGATGACGGACTCACGCTTGATCCTGCGCTCGTTGGTGATCTGCTCCAGATAGTCGGAGAAGCGCGGCAAGGTTATGTCGCCGTTTTCGCTCAAATACGTGCTCGCCGTCGACGCCTTGAATAGGCGTGCCCACAGTTCGCGTGTAGATGGATTCGTGTCGTTCAATGCTGCACCCCCTTCGCGGCGCTCTATTCTACGCCTACGAATCGTAGTGCTCGCCTCAACCAGCTTTATTATTCTGTCAATGAAAAGTTGCCAAACAGACAATCACAATACGCATGGAATGTGATAGGAGCGGAGTCTGTTCCGAAAAGAACGGGCCCGGTACCCAAGAGGCCCGCGTTGTGGATATAAATATGCATTGGGACGCGGGCCTGGCTTTGGCGTACAAATGTGAGTGACAGACAGTTCAACACGGGCGACATGGGCATGTCGCCTACGCATGAGATAGAGGAAACATGGGCACTTTTTCGAAATACCTACGCTTCCGCGAGCGGGGAAAGGGAGCGAACGTCGTCAACGTCGAGCGGTTCGGGACGCCTTCACACTCGCTCTTCATCTCGACCAACTTCTGGTCGTTCAGGCAGATGACGAAGATCGAGGACGAGGACGGCTCCGTCGCGTACCGCGCCAAGTCCCGCGCCATATCGCTCCACGACAAGACCACCATCACGGACGCGCGCGGTGGGCTCGTGGCAAAGGTTGAGAAGAAGGTCTTGACCCTGCGCGAATACCACCGGGTGACGATGGCGGACGGCTTGCGGTTCGACATAGCGCACGACCTGTTCCAGGTCTTCGAGGACACCGCAGAGATCTCCGGCCTGGGCTGGACGCTTAGGGGCAACTACGCATCGCTCAACTTCGAGCTGTACGACACGGACGGCAGCATCATCGCCGTCGTGGGCAAGAAGCTGGTGTCCATCAAGGACAAGTACGCCATCGACGTCTATCGTCCCGAGCTCGAGCGGGAGGTGGTCGCGGTGCTCGTGGCCCTGCAGCACACGCTGCGCGGCCGCACCAAGAGCGACAGGTCGTCCTCCCTCGTGCTCGACGTCGTCGGGAAGTCCTTGGGGGCCTCAACCTAAGTGGCTTGGTATGCGGGGCAAAGGGGTCGAACGCATCATACCTTCCGAACTGCACCGAACGGAATCAGACGGGACAACGGTGTCCAGTGCGGATGCTATGATTAGGTCCGTGGAAGGGAGAGACTATGGGCAGGTTCTTGAACCCCGGCAACCAGATGTTCCAAGAGAGCCTCAACTCGCGCATCTACGTGGACAAAAGCGGCATGATAGGGCCGCTCAACGAGCTTGTCTCCACGCGTGAGAAGTACGTGTGCGTCAGCCGTCCTCGGCGCTTCGGCAAGACCATGGCGGGAGACATGCTCGTGGCTTACTATGGTCGAGGATGCGACTCGCGGGAGCAGTTCGCGGGGCTTGTCGCATCCGGGCTGCCTAGCTTCGAGCGCCACCTCAACGCCTACGACGTCATTCACCTTAACATTCAAGACTTCTTAAGCGAGTCTTGCAACATGCGCGAGATGCTCGGGCGGATCAGCCGCATGCTCTGTCGCGAGATTCTTAGGGAGCACCCTGACGTCTGCTTCTTGGAGGAGGACGTGCTCACGTCGGTGCTCGCAGATGTCTATGCAGACGCTCGCGTTTCTTTCGTCTTCATAATCGACGAGTGGGACTGCATCTTCCGCATGCACCAGGGCGACACCGAGGCTCAGAGGGCGTACCTCGACTGGCTGCGCAACATACTCAAGGACAAGCCCTATGTGGCCCTGGCGTACATGACCGGCATCCTTCCCATCAAGAAGTACGGACAACACTCCGCGCTCAACATGTTTGCCGAGGTGTCGATGGTCAGCGCCTGGCCCTTCGAGGAGTTCACAGGCTTTACCGAAGGGGAGGTTGACGCGCTGTGCGAGCAGTATGGGCGCCCCATCGAGGAGATGCGTCGGTGGTACGACGGCTACACGGTTGAGGGCGAGTCCGTGTACAACCCGCGCTCCGTGGTGATGGCGGCACCGTCGGGCGTGTTTGCCAACTACTGGACGCAGACCGAGACGTTTGACGCGCTGCGCGTATACATCGAGATGAACATGGGTGGTCTGCGCGAGAAGGTCGTGCGGCTCGTTGCGGGCGAGAGCCTCATGGTCGACGTGACCACTTTCCAAAACGATATGACCACCTTCGTTACCGCTGACGACGTGCTCACGCTTCTGGTGCATCTGGGATACCTCACCTACGACCGCGAGAGCCGCACGGTTCGCGTACCCAACCTTGAGGTGATGGAACAGTATGCCTCCATCCTAAGGAGCGATGGCTGGACAGAGGTCGCTCGGGCGCTCTCTGCATCGGACCAGTTACTCGCTGCGATAAAGGTTGGGGACGAGGATACCGTGGCCGAGCTGGTGGCCGCCGCCCATGAGGACGCGGCCTCCATCCTGCGCTACAATGACGAGAACAGTCTGGCTTGCGCGCTGTCGCTTGCGTTCTATACCGCGCGACGCTCGCACGTGATGGTACGCGAGATGCCGGCTGGCAAGGGCTTTGCCGACCTCGTCTTTCTGCCGCGCTGTGGCAGCGATGGTCCTGCGATGGTGGTGGAGCTCAAGGCGCGTGGTGCAGACGCCGACACGGCACTGTCGCAGATACGCGAGCGCCGCTACGTCCATGGCGTAGAGGGCCTTGCGGGCGAGGTGTTGCTCGTGGGTGTGACGTATGACCCCGTCACCAAGGAACACGCCTGTCGTATCGAGCGAATGGAGGCATAGGACGCATAGCGGGCTATGCTCCGCGCAAGACCATCCCCGTGTAGAGGGGTACATCAAAGATCTCGACGTAGAGTGCGCATTTGCACAAGAAGAGAAAGTACGTGTTCTTGCCCCTGCCAGAGAGGGTCTCGTAGTTGGCGAATCCCTTGGATATTACTAGGTCGGACTGCTGAAGTGCGGCCTTCGTCTGCTCGTTTATGCGGGCGGGGCATGTGCCCGCCACGTCGCTCCCGTTGTGAATGACGCGTGCGACAGCTTCCAAACCTATCTGCCGCGCATGCAACGCGGGCTGAGTGCGGAGCTCGTGATTTCATCAAGGGGCATCGTCTCTCCTGGGGGACAAGGGGGACGGGGGAGTTTGTCCCGTCAAATTATAACAAAGGGTCAAGGGGGAGTTTGTCCGGCTCGGGGCAGCCGCGTGGAGGTCATCGTTGGCATCCGCCGATGCGGCAAGACGTGAGGCTCTTCTAGGAGATTGCCCGTCTTGAAAAAGAGAGTGCGTTCCCAGACTGCTTATCCTCTACTTCAACTATGACGGCGAGCATCTTCTATCCTACGACAGGTTGCTTTCCTCACAGGTGATGGAGCGCATCTACACGGATGAGTATCTCTATCCGTTTAGCAAGGACGTTGCACAGTATGATTCGCTGATTAAACAGGTATATCGCTATCGCATGGTGATTGGTCAGCCAGACCAAGAGGAGACACTCCGACTATTGCGTGAGCGCGTCGAGGACGGAACGTTGAGCGAAGATGAGTGTGATGGTCTCTATATGAATCTATGTCCCTTCGTGAAGGTCAGCAATCGACATCTGCCCTGAGCTGGAGGAAGGTTGAAGGCGCCGTAGAATGAGTGTAGATCATGTCAACGAGTCGGCCGCGTGTGGTGTGCTGGAGGCGTCGCTCGCCGCGCTCAAGGCCGGATGCTGCCACATCGAGACGGCTCCACAAATCTCGTCTCAAGATTCCGAAAGTGTTAGAGTAAGCTAACATAGTGCGCAGAGCGGAGGAGCGAAGCGGCTTGGGACGTATGGCGTGGGAGGCGCAAGATGGAATTCGCAGAAATGGGACTGGAAAGCGGCAAGACCCTGATGCTTTTGCCTGGCACGGCATGCGACTATCAGACAAACTTCGCGACGGTGTTGGATCGGTTGGCTGAGAAGTATCACCTCGTCTGCGTTAACTACGACGGATTCGACGGCAGTGAAACGGTCTTTTCGGACATGATTACCGTGACGGAAAAGATTGAGCAGTATGTCGCGGACAGGCATGACGGTTGCTTGGACGGCGCGATCGGGTCCTCTTTGGGGAGCAGCTTCGTGGGACAGTTGATACAGCGAGAGAACGTCCACCTCGATCATGGCATCTTCGGAAGCCCGGACCTCGATCAGAGCGGCAGACTCAGCGCCTGGCTGCAATCGAAGCTCGTCGTTCCGCTCTTGACCTCGTTTGCCGGCAGCGAAGAGAAGCAGGCAAAGACCAAAGAGAAGCTCAAGGGCCTCTTCGAGATGAGCGATGAGACGGCGGATCGATTCATGGGGTGCTTTGCAAGATTCAGCCCGAAGTCCATCAGGAACGAGTATTACACCGACCTGCTCACCTGGCTCGAGGACGACATCCATGTGGAGGGCACGAAGGTCCATTTCATCTATGCGAGCAAGATGGGCGAGAAGTACCTGAGACGCTACAAGAAGCACTTTCGGGACCCGGACATCCGGGAGTTTGACATGCAGCATGAGCAGTGGCTTTTTGGCGGCGAGCAGTATACAGTGCCGGTGCTGAAGGTGATCGACGAGTTCATGGGGATGGCGACGGGATAGGCCACATGGTCCTTCTCACGCCTATTTTGATCGGCTTCGCGCGGTCGCGAATCGAGTGCGTTGTCTACGTCATCCTAAAAGCCCCGAGTGCGTGATTTGGGCGTCGAATCACGCACTCGGGGCATTGCCGATGACAAGAACCACGCACTCGATTCTGGGGCCCTATGTGATTGCCGCCAGGGTAAAGGCGAGGGGCAGTGTCGACTTCTACTTAGACAAGTACAGGACCAGCAGGATTCATTCTGTGCTCCTATTGCTGGAAGAGCCACTCCATGACAGCGATGCAGCGGTAGGCATAGTCGAAGGAGGCCATGTGATAGGAGGCGTTGCCCATGCCCCCGCCCGAACCTGCGTCGATGGTGCCCGTGGCCCAGGTCACGAAGTTTGCGCTTTGGTTCTGGCCAAAGAGTTCGCCGGCAGCCGTCGAGAGTTCGTCAGGACTCCAGGTGCCATCCCATTGGGCGGCAGCGTACGGAGCCTCGTCCGCATCAAACATGGCGCGTACCTGAGAAAGTCCTTGCGAGGCTCGTTCGTCATCCTCGGCGGCGAAGTATACAAAGCTCTGTCCTTCGAGGCCGGCAAGTGTGGAAACGTCCCATTGACCGTCTACGAACATGCAGGCTGCATAGAGGTCGGGATACTCTGATGCCAGGATAAGATGCGTCATGCAGCCCATGGATTGGCCGGTGCCATAGATGCGTGAGGCATCGACGGCATAGGTGCTCGCCACCGAGTCGATGAGTCGCTTCGTGAGCTCGACATACTCGGTCGTGGTGTATCCGCTATGGTCATCCAGAATCGTCTCGGAATAGGTTGGCACGCAAACGATGGTGGGGTTCGCCGACTGCCATTCGTCGCTTGCCCATACGAGTGCGCCAAGTCCTTGTGTCAGTGACCGGACGGGGTCGCCCTTCGCGCAGCTTGAGTCAGCGATGAAGACCACCATGGGGTAGCTCTGCGAGGCGTCGTAGTTCGCCGGAAGGAAGAGGTTATAGGTCACCGCGAGGCCGGTATCGGCATCCTCGAACGTCTCCTGAGTAAAGCGATTGGCATAGGTGGCCACGAGGGCGTCCTCGTCGTCGGCGATGGTGTTTGCGACGGTGCCTAGCGGATTTGCAGCGGTTTGCTCCGCTGCGGCAGACTCGCTCTCCGAGTCTGCCGATT
>ONMP01000097.1 GCA_900318935.1 uncultured Actinomycetes bacterium | reverse complement strand
TGGGGTCTGTGCCTGGGCATTGTCATTGGTATCATCAACTTTGTAACCGGTGTGATTCCGGGGGTTCTAGGCGATCTCATACAGGTGCTCACGGCCATTGCTTTCTTCGTGGCCGAGCTGTTCCTGATGGTTGCGATTGTCGTTGCGGAGATTCGCACCGCCATATATGAGCGTATAGGTGCTGGTTTTCGAGCTGATCGCATCTGGGAGATGATCAGGCGCGATACAAAGGGTTTTGTTCAGCTCGTCCTCTTTACATTGGCTTGGGGCATCGTCGCCGCCATCGTCTCTTTCATCATAATGCTGGTTATCGGTCTCGCGTTCGTACCCGTCATGATTTCCTCGAGCTACACGTCAAGCGAGTATGCGATGATGATGGCCTTGTCCCAGACCATCGGAATCGTCATCGTCCTTGCCTTGGTGTTTGGCTACGCATTCTCCATTTTTGTGAGTGGGTATATGCTCGTCTTCTACAACGCCGTTGCCCTGTGGATGCGGCAGTTTGATGTGCCGTCGTGGGGAAGGAGCGAGGATCCTCTTCCGGATGTCGTGTTCGACTCATATGAAACGGGGGTGCCCCAACAGCCCGTGTCACCTCAGGGGCCAGAGGTTTCTCAGCGGCCAGAGCCTGGGATGGGAGAACGTCCCGCGAGTGTCCAGCAGGACTCGGTGCCGCATGCGTGGGAAGAGGTGCCCTCGGCTCCAGCTCCTGTCATTGCGTTTGAGACGGCGCCGACTCAAGCGGACGAACGTGAGTCCGTGGTTGAACCGGTGTCGAGTTCTGGTCCCGAGTTGGTGGTTGAGTCGATGCCAGCGCAGATAGACGAGGAAGTACAAACGTTGGAATCGGTTGAGGAGGACGAGTCGGAGACGGGGCTAGTAGCTGAATCGGTGGCAGAGGAATGCCCGTCGGTCACCACCGAGCAAGCTGAGTTTGTTGGGGATGAGCCTTCGTATGAGGAGCAGCTGGAACCGATATCGCAGGATGAGTCTACATTTGAGCCGGCGGCGCCTGCACCAACCATTCGTCTGTCACCCGCACCTACGCAGCGGCTCGATAGGGCCGTGGACAATGCTATGGAGCAAGCCGTCGTGGATGAAGCGGCAGATGCTTTATCGGCAGACTCCAACGAAGTAGATGACCTCTATGGTCAGCTCTACGATGTGATGCATCGCGATGACCAGAATGAGTAACATTTAAGACTAATTTCAAGTCAATCGCATGCAAAACGAAACACGTATGCCTACCTGCGGAAGTGCAGAAAATGGGGAAATTGCTGTATGCTAGCGGGGAAATTCGCGTAATTAGACATACGTATAATGTGCAATCGCATGAAGGGTGAGAAACGCGCGTGCGATTGCCGACTCTTGTGCTATTATGCCGTGCGGTACTTTCCTGCTCCGGGCGAAACCTTCACGCCCCGGAGCCAAATGCCCAGAGGAGGTGAACCAGATGAAGGCTTATGAACTGCTGTACGTTATTGATCCTTCGGCTAGCGACGAGGTGCGTGCCGGCGTGAGCGCCCGCATTGATGCCGCTATCACTACCGAGGGAGGCCAGGTGGATAGCATCGATAACTGGGGTAAGCGCAAGCTCGCCTACGAGATCGATGGTCTCTCCGAGGGTGATTACACCCTCGTCAACTTCCACGCTGATCCCACCCAGATTGCAGAGCTCGACCGTGTCCTTCGCATCGCTGATGCGGTAAAGAGGCATATGGTCGTGCGGCGTCAGGAAGAGGAGTAGCAGGGAGGGGACGTAAGTCCCACATGAGAGGCAGGAGAAGACGTGAGCATCAACAGAGTGGTTGTGTCAGGTAACCTTACACGCGATCCGGAAATCCGCGCGGCGGCGAGCGGGATGAACATCCTTACCTTTGGTATGGCGGTGAACGACCGACGCCGCAACCCGCAGACGCAGGAGTGGGAGGACTACGCGAACTTCGTCGACTGCGTGATGTTTGGAAATCGTGCGGACTACATGTATCGCACGCTGCATAAGGGTATTAGGGTCGTCGTAGAGGGAAAGCTGCGCTACAGCTCCTGGGAGCGTGACGGCCAGCGTCGAAGCAAGCTCGAGGTCGTCGTCGATGACATCGACTTCGTGTCGCCGCGCCAGTCTCAGGGCCAAGGCGGATACACACCTCAGAATCCCCAGCAAAATGGTGGCTATCAGTCCCAGCAGCCTGGCGGTTATCAGCAAGGTGGTGGCTATCAGACGCAGCAGGGTGGCTACCAGTCCCAGCAGTCTGGTGGGTATCAGCAGTCCTATCCGCAGGGTCCGTCTTATAGTGCGCCCGCACCAACGCAACCAGCTCAGATGACTGGCTCGCAACAGAACCAGCAGGCAAATCAAGACTATGGGGTTACGCACCCTCAGGTGACACCGGCGCAGTCGGCACCTCAGGCCGATGTGCGTCCTCAACAGGATGTGTCCGTATCAACTCCTGCCCCAGCCCCCTCGCCGTCAGGCTCAGGCTCGTCGGTCACGGCACCGCCAGAGACTGACATGTATGACGAGGACATCCCGTTTTAACCGTTAGAGCTTTAGGGGCGCATCGCGCCCAAAGAAAGGCAACGACATGGCTCAGCAAAAGCAAGATTATCAGCGCCAGCCGCGTCGCAAGTATTGCCAGTTCTGCAAGGAGGGCGTCGAGTTCATCGACTACAAGGACGTCCAACTCCTTCGCAAGTACACCACCGACCGCGGCAAGATTAAGCCGCGCCGCGTGACTGGCACCTGCACGCAGCACCAGCACGACATCGCGAACGCCATCAAGCGTGCGCGCGAGATGGCCCTCATCCCCTACGTCGTCCCCGTGGTCTCCAGCCGCGGTGGCCGTGGGCGTGGCTAGGACCTGGAAAGGAGACACAGCATGAAGGTAATCCTTCTGGGAGAGCTGCGTGGCAAGGGCGGCGAGGGTGACGTCGTAGACGTGGCTCAGGGCTTCGCCGAGAATTTCCTCTACCCAAACAAGATCGCCATCCCCGCCACCAAGGGCAACCTCAAGCAGCTTGAGGAGCGTCGCCACAACATCGCGAAGCGCGAAGAGAAGCGTCTGGCAGATGCCGCCGCTCTCAAGGAGCTTCTCGAGGGCAAGGCTGTGGCCGTCGACGCACGTGTCGGCGAGGAGGGCCAGCTCTTTGGTTCCGTCACCAGCGCCATGATCGCAGACGCCATTCAGCAGCAGCTCGGAGTCGAGATCGATCGCAAGCGCATCGCACGCAGCCACACTATCAAGAACGCCGGCCGTCATGAGGTCGAGGTCGACCTGTACCGCGACATCAACGCCACCGTTGCCGTCCTCGTGGGCGTCACGGAGGAGGATTTGGCCGAAGCCGAGCCTGTGGCCGAGGCCGAGGCTGAGGAAGTCGCTGAGGAGGCTACCGAGGAGTAGCCGCTCGCAAACAATCTCAGACTTTGTTTGACCTGGGCTCTCTTGGCATCGTTCGAGGGAGCCCACTGCTTTGTGCCACCATCCAATCCGAGGAGCGCCAAATGTCAGACGCCATGACCATAGAGCTGAACCCCACACGCGCAACGCTCAACCAGCACGGTTCGATGCCACATGACCTCAAGGCCGAACAATCGGTGCTCTCTGCGATGCTTCGTTCGAGCGAGGCGTTCCAGGAGTGTCTGCTCGAAGTCGCCAGGGATGACTTCTATCAGCCGGCGAATCGTACGATTTACGATGCAATGCGGCACCTGTTTGACAACAACCGTCCCGTGGATCCGGTTTCGCTGGCTGACGTGTTGCGCAGCGAGGGGGAGCTAGAGCGAGTGGGTGGCATGTCTTACCTGCTTGACTTGGCGGCAGACCCTTTCGCACTTGCAAGTTGGCGGCATCATGCCGAGATTCTGCGTCGCAATGCCACGCTTCGGCAGATGATTGCGGCATCAGCTCAGATATCGGCGCTTGCATTCGACGCTCCAGAAGACACTAAGGAGGTTGTCGACCAAGCCGAACGCATGCTCCTCTCGGTGACAGACCGCAGTGTTCGGTCGAGCTACTCGACGCTCGAAGAGATTATGGAGCGGCTCTACAACGAGCTCGGAGAGCAGGCGGCAAACCAGAGCGACACAATGGGGGTCGAAACAGGCTACCCCGGTCTCGACTCGCGCCTGCTCGGCCTTCGTGGGGGACAGATGATCGTTATCGGAGCGCGACCCGGTGTGGGAAAGACCTCGTTTTGCTTGAATCTCGCCGTGAATGCTGCGGAGGCGGGTGCCACGGTAGCGTTCTTTTCGCTCGAGATGAGCGAAGTGGAAATCGCACAGCGTCTCTTGTCGGCACGCTCGATGATTCCGCTTACGGACATCCGCTCGGCAAATATTCGTGACAACCAGTGGCCTCAGATTCTTGAGGCAACCGAAGACCTGCGGCAGCTCGACATTCTTGTCGATGACACGCCAGGTACCACGGTCACCGAGATTCGTGCCAAAGCGCGTCGTATGCTGCATGGCAAGCAGAACGGTGTTGTGATTATTGACTACCTGCAGCTGCTATCGACGCCGCCGGGGGTAGGCCGCAACGACAACCGCGCCACAATCGTTGGTGACATGAGTCGCGGCATCAAGATCATGGCCAAGGACCTCGATGTTCCGGTGGTCGCCCTAAGCCAGCTCAACCGTGTGGTCGAAGGCCGTACGGGCAAGCGCCCGCAACTTAGCGACCTGCGCGAGTCCGGAGCTATCGAGCAGGACGCCGACATCGTCATCCTGCTCGATCGATCGATGACGCCAGAAGAAGCGGGTCGGGACGACCGGCCTGACGAGGGTATCACGCGCTTCATCATCGCAAAGAACCGCTCCGGCCCGCTCGGTGAGGTGGATATGCACTTCGAGGGCACCACAATCAAGTTCTACGAACTCGATCGCTTCCACGATGTGTAAGGGTACTGGGGGACAGTTCCCTGGGTACCCAGGGAACTGTCCCCCAGTACCCCTACGCGTTAGTGCCAGTAGCGGTCGATGGTCTGCTCGCGGTCCGGGCCGACGGTGATGATGCTCACACGCACGCCGGCGAGCTGCTCTAGGAAATCGATGTAGTCCTTGGCCTCGCGCGGCAGCTTGTAAAAGTCACGCACGCCCGTGATGTCGCACTTCCAGCCAGGCAGCGTCTCGTAGACCGGCTTCGCATGGTAAAAGACGCTCTGGTGCTCAGGCACTGTGGTGTAGCGCACGCCGTTGCACTCGTAGGCGACACAGACCTTGATCTCGTCGAGGCAACCGAGTACGTCAAGCTTGGTGATGGCGAGGTCGGTGAGGCCGTTGACACGTGCGGCGTAATTCACGACGACGGCGTCATACCATCCGCAGCGACGCTTGCGCCCAGTGGTCACGCCATACTCGTGGCCGACCTCGCCGAGCTTGTCGCCCACCTCGTCAAAGAGCTCGGTTGGGAAGGGGCCAGAACCAACGCGCGTGAGGTAGGCCTTGGCGATGCCGAGCACGCGCTGGATGTGAACGGGACCGACGCCGGAACCCGTCACCGCGCCGCCGGCGGTGCAGTTCGAGCTCGTCACGAAAGGATAGGTGCCGTGGTCGATGTCGAGCATCGTGGCCTGTGCTCCCTCAAAGAGGATGTTCTTGCGCTCGTCAATGGCGTCGTTGAGCAGGCGTGAGCTCTCACAGATGAAAGGACGGATGCGCGCTGCCATGGGAAGGTACGTCTCGCAAATCTGGTCGACCGTGTAGGTGGGCAATTCGTAGACCTTCTCCAGGATGGGGTTGGTATAGGCAAGCGACGCCTCAAGCTTCTGACGGAATATCTTCTCATCGAGCATGTCCTGGAATCGCAGGCCCGTACGATTCATCTTATCCATATAAGTAGGGCCAACGCCACGCTTGGTGGTACCGATGAGATTTTTGCCGAGTTTCTTCTCGTGAGCTCCGTCGAGATCCTTGTGGTAGGGCATCACGATGTGGGCGTTGCCGCTGATCTTCAGCGCGGCGCAGGAGATGCCCTGCCCCTCGAGCATGTCAATCTCTTCGAGCAGGATACCCGGGTCGACGATGCAGCCGTTGCCGATGACCGGCACGGTGCCTTCGTACATGACGCCGCTCGGCACCTGATGAAGGGCGAGCTTCTTGCCATTGGCGATGACGGTGTGGCCCGCGTTGGCTCCGCCGGCGTAGCGGCAGACCACGTCGAAGTCGCCCGAGATGAGGTCGGTGACTTTGCCCTTTCCCTCATCGCCCCACTGGGTACCCACAAGCACGGTAGCTGGCATGATGATTCCTTTCATGCGGTAACGGACAAGGAAAAAGTATACCGCGATTGCACAGTCACGTGTGTGAGGGATGGGCCGATCAAAGGATGCTTCCGCTTTCAAAGGTCCGAGAACTTCACCACATAACTTGCAGTTGTGCATTGCCCCATACCGCTGCATGATAGATGTAGAGATTATGACATATTCATGGTTATTGGATAAGTTGTAGTCGAAAAGGGTACTGGCCAGACCCAAATACCTAGAGAAGGTGGCAATTACAAGGGAGGAAGGAGTAATTCATGGGCAAGTTCGAACACGATGCGCGCGAGATGCTGCGCCTCGTGGGCGGCAAGGAAAACATCGCCGCCCTCACGCACTGCGTTACCCGCATGCGATTTACCTTGGTGGACCCCTCGATTGCGGATGTGCCCGCCATTGAGGCGCTTTCGGCAGCCAAGGGCAGCTTTACCCAAGCCGGACAGTTTCAGGTGATCATCGGCAACGAGGTCGCCGACTTCTACGACGAGTTCGTCGCAATCAGCGGCATCACGGGCGTATCGACCGAAGAAGCAAAGAAGCTCGCAGCAAAGCAGGGCAATCCCCTGCAACGCGCCATGGGCGCCATCGCCGAGGTTTTCGCGCCGCTTATTCCCGCTATCATCACCGGCGGCTTGATTCTTGGCTTCCGCAACGTACTGGGCGACATGCCCTACTTCGGACCTGAGGGCAACGCAACCCTCGCCTCGATGAGTCAGTTCTGGAGTGGCGTCAACCACTTCCTGTGGCTCATCGGCGAGGCGGTCTTCCATCTGGGCATTCCCGTGGGCATCTGCTGGTCAGTGACGCGCAAGATGGGCGGCACCGAGATGCTCGGCATCGTTATGGGCCTCACGCTCGTATCGAGCCAGCTGCTCAATGCCTATGCAGTCGCGGGTGCCACCGAGGAGACCTGGGCGCAGTACAGCTGGGACTTCGGCTTCGCGCAGGTTCACATGGTTGGTTATCAGGCGCAGGTAATCCCCGCCATTTTGGCAGCCATTACCTTCAACTATTTGGAGAGGTTCTTCAAGAAGATAGTGCCCTCCATCGTCCAAATGATCTTTGTCCCGTTCTGCTCGATTCTGCTCGGTGTCATGGCGGCGCACTTCGTGCTCGGCCCCATCGGTTGGGCCCTCGGTTCCGCCGTGTCCTCGGTGGTTAACGCTGGCATCACGGGTGACTTCCGCGTGGTCTTTGGCGCCATCTTTGGCGGTCTGTATGCGCCGCTGGTCATCACCGGCCTGCATCACATGACCAACGCTATCGACCTGCAGCTCATCGCCGACTTTGGCGGAACGATGCTGTGGCCGATGATTGCTCTCTCAAATATCGCGCAGGGTTCTGCCGTCCTCGCCATGATCGTCCTGCAAAAGAAGGACGAGAACGCCGAGCAGGTCAACATCCCCGCATGCCTCTCCTGCTACCTGGGCGTCACCGAGCCCGCCATCTTTGGTGTCAACCTTAAGTTCATGTTCCCGTTCGTGTGCGCCATGATCGGTTCCGCGTGCGCCGGCTTCCTCTCCTGCCTCTTCTCCTGCACGGCCAACGCCATCGGTGTTGGCGGTCTGCCTGGCATCCTCGCCATGCAGCCTCAGTCCATGCTCCCCTACGCGCTGTGCATGGCCGTCGCCGTTGTCGTGCCCTTCGTGCTCACCTTCCTCGTGGGCAAGCGCAACGGTGTCGACAAGCAGGCTGAGGCTGTCGGCGCTGCAGCCGAAGCTAAGGCTGCTGCTGCCGCTTCGAGGCCTTCTCACGTAAACGCCGCTGACGCTGCTAACGTGCTGGCTGCTCCCATGAACGGTGTGGCCGTGGACATGACGGGTGTGCCCGATCCCGTATTTGCTTCTCTTGCCATGGGTCGTGGCGTTGCCATCGAGCCCTCTGACGGCGCGGTGTATGCACCCGTCTCCGGTACCATTACCATGCTCGCGGCGACCGGGCATGCCGTTGGTCTGCAAGCCGACGGTGGTGCCGAGGTGCTCATTCACATCGGCATTGATACCGTCGAGCTCGACGGCGGGCCCTTTACGCCGCATTGTGAGGCGAACGCCCACGTGAAGGCGGGCGACTTGATCATGGTGGCAGATCTCGACGCCATCGAGGCAGCTGGCAAGCCTACGACCACGATGGTGATCGTAACGAATAGTGATGACTTCAAGTCAGTCGAGCCGGCGCTTGGTCCCTGCGCGGCTGGCAAGGAGGTCGTGAAGCTGAGCAAGTAGGTCCTGCGGGCGTACCTCAAATCATGGGAGATCACTTCATTAGACCTTCCTTCCTTTCCTTGGCGACCCGCTGACAACCGGCGGGTCGTCTTGCGTTTCGAGCGCGTTCCCATTTGCATGCATGTCTCATACAATCAAATAAAGACAGGAGGAAAGCATGTCTACCATTCTCACGAAACGCGATGAGTTTCTTGGCGCTAAGGTCATCTACCAGATTTATATCCGATCGTACAGCGACAGTGACGGCGACGGTATCGGAGACCTGAGGGGAATCACTCAGCGCTTGGACTATCTGGCTGACTTGGGCGTCGACTATCTGTGGATTACCCCGTTCTATCCGAGCCCGCAAAAGGACAATGGGTACGACGTAGCCGACTACTGTGCCATAAACCCCACATACGGCACCATGGAGGATTTCGATGAGCTGTCGCGCGAGGCGGCGAAGCGTGGTTTGGGTCTCATGCTCGACATGGTGTTTAATCACACCTCAACCGATCACGAGTGGTTCCAGAAGGCGCTTGCCGGAGACCCCAAGTACCTTGCCTACTACAAATTCGTGGACGCGGCACCCGACGCCACCGAAGACAATCCGGGAAAGCCACCGACAAACTGGGAGAGCAAGTTTGGAGGCAACGCCTGGGAATACGTGCCATCGCTCAACAAGTGGTACCTGCACCTGTTTGACGTCTCGCAGGCCGACCTCGACTGGGACAATCCCGAGGTGAGGGCTGAGCTGGCAAACGTCCTGCGCTTCTGGAGAAATAAGGGCATCAATGCGTTCAGGTTTGACGTCGTGAACCTCGTTTCCAAGCCCGCGGTTCTCGAAGATGACCATGAGGGAGATGGGCGTCGCTTCTATTCGGATGGTCCGCACATCCACGAATATCTGCAAGAGATCGTGCGTGAAGGCGGCATAGACGGACTTCTGACCGTCGGAGAGATGAGCTCCACCAAACTCGAGAGCTGCATCGGATACACGAATCCTGAGAATCATGAGCTGTCGATGGCGTTCAACTTCCATCACCTCAAGGTGGATTATCCCGATGGCGAGAAGTGGGCATTGATGGACCCCGATGTGCCACAGCTGAGGAACTTGTTTGTCACCTGGCAGGAGAAGATGACCGCGGGTGGAGGTTGGAACGCCCTGTTTTGGTCCAACCACGACCAGCCGCGCCCGAACTCGCGGTTCTGTGACACCCAAAACTACTGGTTCGAATCGAGCACGCTGCTGCCCACATGCACCCATCTCATGCGCGGGACGCCCTACATCTACCAGGGTGAGGAGCTGGGACAGACCATTACCGACTTTGAGAGCATTGACCAATATCGCGACGTCGAGTCGATCAACTACTACCGTATCCTGCAGGAACGCGGCCTCTCGGCTGACGAGGCATTCACGATCGTGCATGCGCGCTCGCGAGATGACGGACGCACGCCCATGGCTTGGGACGCGAGTCCTCATGGTGGCTTTACCACCGGCGATCCTTGGCTCGGTCTTGTGGGCAACTACCCCACCATCAACGTGGAGACCGAATCGGCAGACCCCTCCTCGCCGCTCAACTACTTCAAGCGTCTCATCGCGCTGCGCAAGGCAGAGCCCATCATCCAGCGCGGGGACGTGAGATTCTTGGAAAGCCCATCCGAGAAGGTCATCGCCTACGAGCGGACGCTTGATGGTGAGCGCGTGCTCGTGCAGTGCAACTTCAGCGGTGACGAGCAGCCCGCCATGGCGTGCGACGGCGGCGAAATCCTGATAAGCAACTACGACGAGGCCGGCAACGGTGCGACGTTGCGACCCTGGGAAGGAAAGTAAAGCCACGCAACGAGCGGGCATCTATGCTTAGTAACGCGCTCAGGTCAGTAGCCCCGGACGGCCGTATCGTGGAAGGTGAAGAAGTCCGGGCGGTGCCGCGACTGTGTGGACTCAAACATGACACCTTGCTCGTTGAAGGTATGGTTGGTGACGACGGCCAGCATGTCGAAGTCGAGCAGGTCCATCACGGCGCGGTCTCGTGCCGTGGCGAAGTCGACATTGACAGTGCGGTTGCTCGTCACGATCTTCATGTGCAGTACGCCCTCGGCGTAGGCATACACCGAGTCCTCCGCTATCTCTGCCGTCAGCCCAGACAGTGCTGAGGCGAGAAAGAAGCTCTCGTCGCGAATGAGCGCTTTCCCATCAAAAATGCGCACGCGCTCCAGATGAATCAGCTCGTCTTCAGGCATGAACCCCGTGCACTCCGCGAGATGCGCGTCGGCGCGTACGTGCTCAAAGAGGAGAGTCCTTGTCTGGGCGACAAGGCCGTTGCGCGCGGCCGCCTCCTTGAAGGTCTCGATATCGCCGAGGACGAAATTCGCGCGGCGTTCTGGTCGGTAGATCACGAGCACACCCTTGCCGCGAACGGGCTGGACAAAGCCGTGCAGCATGAGCACCGAAATCGATTTGCGTATGGTATTGTGCGAGCACTCGTACATCTTTGTCAGGCGACTCTCGGACGGGATGTACGTCTGGTAGGCATAGACTCCGTCCAGAATCTTGTCGCGCAGGTCTTCGTAGATGTCGTAATAGATGTTACGCATGATCCCCCATATCCTCGCTGCAAGGATGGCGCTTGTCTTGCGAGTATAGGGCTTAACACGACTCATTCATATTACTTGATAGGGCAGGCGTGGTTCGTCTGTTTGTTTGCCTGTTCGTGCGCACGCTGTTGAGACTACGTGCATTTGGACGAATGGCACAGCTTGCGCGCTATCCTTTACGACGTTCGTTTGCAGTTCAAGAGAGGAACGACATGAAGAAGATTGACATTCTGCTGTTGGGTGCGGGTGGTCGTGAGCATGCGCTGCTCATGAAGCTTGCCGAGTCGCCGCGTGCGGGCAAGCTCTATGTGGCGCCGGGCAACGGTGGCATGCTGCAGGTAGCCGAGGCTGCGCCTGTGAGCCAAGACTCGCCTGCAGAGGTTGCTGCTTGGGCCAAAGATAACGGCATCGGGCTCGTGGTGGTCGGACCCGAGGCACCGCTTGTTGAAGGAGTTGCTGACGCTGTGCGCGCGGCTGGCATCGCCTGCTTCGGACCGAACGCTGACGCCGCCCAGATGGAGGGCTCGAAGGAGTTCGCAAAGAAGGTCATGGCTCGCGCGAATGTCCCGACGGCAACCTATCGTAGCTTCACCGACCGAACTGCGGCGGAGGCGTACGTGCGCGAGCTGGCGGGTCCCTGCGTGGTGAAAGCTGACGGTCTGGCTGCGGGCAAGGGCGTCATCGTGGCTCAGACCACAGAGGAGGCCCTCGCGGGTGTGGCTCAGTGCTTCGACGGCGCGTTTGGCGCTGCCGGACAGTCGGTGGTCATCGAGGAAATGCTCGAGGGGCCGGAGTGCAGCCTGCTGGCCCTCACGGACGGAACGACAGTGGTACCGCTCGCCACGAGCCAGGATCACAAACGCGCCTACGACGGTGACAAGGGACCAAACACCGGTGGCATGGGTGTGTATTCCCCCGTTCCTGCTCATCTGGTGAGTGCTAAGGACCTCGATACCATGGTGGACGTGATGCGCCGCGTGGTGGCGCAGCTCAAGGCTGACGGCATTACCTACTCGGGGTGCCTTTATGGCGGTTTCATGCTCACGAAGGACGGCCCGAAGGTACTCGAGTTCAACGCGCGCTTTGGCGATCCAGAGACCCAGGTCGTGCTGCCCCGCATGCATGCCGATCTCGTGGAGGTATTCTTGGCCTGTGACGCGGGCAGTCTGGCCGAGGACATGGTCTCCTGGGATGATGACTGGGCCGTATCGGTCGTCTTGGCAAGCGCGGGGTATCCCGGCGCGTACGAGGGCGGCAAACGTATCACAGGTATCGCTCAGGCCGAGCAGCAGCCGGGAATCACCGTATATCACGCAGGAACGAAGCTCACGGAGGCCGGAGACCTCCTCACGGCTGGCGGGCGAGTGCTCGACGTCACGGCCGTAGCCCCGACCTTCGCCGAGGCCCGCGAGCGTGCGTACGCGGCATGCGAGCTCATCGACTTCGATGGCAAGCAGTTCCGCACCGACATCGGTGCGCGTGCGCTGTAGCCGAGAGGAGAACAAAGATGGACAGGCTGCCAACTTTTGACGATGTGACGGCCGCTTCGAGCAGCATGGCAGAGGCGGTCGAGGCGTTTACCTATGACGGAGAAAGAAAGATGGGAGATCACGCGTCAGGCGAGCCGCGACGTCGCGACCTCTTGCTGGGAGGCGAAGACCCGAGGGATACCCTACTCGAGGAGCTGCCCCAGACAGAAGACGTGGTCTTTACCGGGCGCATCTTCAACGTCAACCGTCTGCGGGTGAAGCTTCCCGACGGGCGAGATGCCGTGCGCGACGTTGTGCGCCATCCCGGTGCCGTTGGCATCGTGGCCCTCACTGACGACGGTCGCATCTGTCTGGTGCGCCAATATCGCACGGCGCTTGGGCGCGTGACGGTGGAGATTCCTGCAGGCAAGCTCGATCCCGGCGAGGATC
>ONMP01000027.1 GCA_900318935.1 uncultured Actinomycetes bacterium | reverse complement strand
TTCGTGAGACGGCGACAACGGTTGTGGCCGTTAATCCCTTCAGTTATGGAGGGGGAGTCACCTGTCAATCTGAGTCTCGTCTGGTTGATGCCCTTGCTGCCGTTCGCAGAGCTTACGATGAACGACCGAAATCTGAACAGGTTGAGACGACCGTTCAAGATATAGAAGCGGATTCTCCAAACGTTGTTGATGGTGAGTCAGATGTGGAAGAAGCACCCAGCGAGTCGAAGCCCGAGGCGGTTGCCGCGGACGGGGGTCTGGGTACGTTCAACTCTCTCATGACGGATGACGGGGAATACGTGTACTTCGCCGAGCAGAGCGTGGAGGCGAGTGCGGGGCCGACGCTGCGTAGGGTTTCGCGAGCACGTCCGGACGGGTCAGACTACCAGTGCATTTATGAGGGAAGCGACGGAGACTTCATCAACCGTCTGACAATGGCGGGCGACTGGCTCGTGGTGTCGACGGGCGAGAACATTCTGTCGATGAGGACCGACGGCACCGATGCGCACGTCACTGTGGGTGGCTCTTCTGGTTATGTGCGAGGAAGCCGTTTCGCCGTAAGCGACGGCATGCTGTACTACCCCGCCATCGTTGGCCCAGGTGCATGGGAGATACGCTCATGCGTGGCGAGCGGGGCGGACTCTTCGGTTCTGTGCTCGGGTGGCTTCTCGCAGGGTTCGGTTGGCCCGCATGTGGAGGGCATTGCGGGCGGACGGATTCTCTTCACGACCGGGGTGCAGTCCGGTGCCAGCACGTATACGCTGTGGTCAGTGCCGATCGAGGGGGGAGAGGCCACAGAGATTGGCAAGGCGCCCTTTGGCAAGGTCGCCGTTGCTGGCGGACGCGCGTACCTCATGGATAGCGAGACGCTCGTGTCCATGCTGCCTGACGGGTCGGATTGCAGGGAGGTTTGTACCATTTCAGGTAGCGGCATGGGCATCCTCTACAACGCCACGGATGAGGTGGCCTATCTTGGCAGCGGATCCTCGATGTGGCGCGTGTCTTTGCCGGACGGTGCGCTCACATCCCTTGGGGAGCAGCATTTCGAGAGCGGGCAGATGGAGATCGTGGGCGGGCAGGTCTACTTCCACTACGGTATAGAGGGACGGATACGCAAGGTTGACGCGTCGATGGTTGATCAGGGCGATTTCCGGTGACCGTGGGCGAGGTGCTATTGAAGCGAGGGGAGTGCTGATGGCTCAGACAAGCCCATACGCATCACGATTAGGGAAGATGAAATCTACGACTCGGTCATCCGATACTGATGACGGCGTTGGCGCACCGACCGCGGGGCGAGCGGACCCGTTCAGGCAGTTCACAGATGTGCCTAGAATTTGGCGTCATTTTGCGAGACACTGGTTCTGGCGTTGCGTATGATTAGGTGACAGGGATTGTTGGTATTTCGCAAGGGGAAGGATGGGCACCATGGAGCAGGAAAAGCGCGACGAGCAAGAGGGGCTGAGTCAGGTGGAGGACGGCGTAGCCGAGATCGACGAGGAACAGCTTGAGGAGATGAGCGGTGGTTTGCACCGCCTAAAGCCGGGCCAGGGTCCCTTGTCCGGCGTGCCCAAGATCAAACGCGAGCTTGACCCCAGCGGCACTAACCGCTCGCGGTAACGGTTGACCGCGAAGGCTTGATGTGTGAGCTTGAGCCGGGCAGCTTGGCTCGAAGGCGGCATTCCCGAGGCGGCGCTGCGCAGCGTATGCGGCAGCGCCACTGCTTTTATGTCACCTCGTTGGCTTGGTGTCTCTTTGTGATGGTAATCATTCGCGGGCTGGCCATTATCGGTGTGACCGCTGTGGCCTACTCACGCTGGCTGCGCGAACCTGCGGCATGTGCTCTTTGCTTCGCGCATGTGCTACGCTGTGAAAGTGAGGCAAGCTAAGGGGGCACGCATGGCGCGCACGATTGACACGGGGGCGCAGGGGTTTGAGGAGTTGCGTACGAACGAGGCGTTCTACGTAGACAAGACGGCGTTCGTTCGGGAGTGGTGGAGGACGCTTGACCAAGTTACGCTCGTATGCCGTCCCCGTCGTTTCGGCAAGACGCTCAACCTCGACACCCTGCGCTGCTTCCTCTCTACGGAGTACGCGGGGCGCGGGGAGGAGCTGTTCTCGGGACTAGACGTCTGGGAGGGCGGCACGCAGGCGGAGCGTGAAGAGATGCGTGCCCTGCAGGGCACGGTGCCGGTCGTATTCCTCAGCTTTGCCGACGTGAAGGACCCGACCTACGGTGAGATGCAAAGGCACGTGTGCGAGCTGGTTGCTCTCCTGTACGAGGACTACGACTACCTGCTCGAGTGGGAAGGGCTCAGGCAATCGGAGCGGGTCCGCTTCGAGCGCGTGTGCGACGACATGGACGCTCTCACCTGTACGCGGGCCCTCAATCATCTCTGCCGTATGCTCTTGCGCTGCCACGGCACGAAGCCCGTGGTACTTCTAGACGAGTACGACGCGCCCATGCAGCAGGCGTGGGAGCATGGGTTCTGGGGCGAGGCCTCCTCGTTCATGCGGCGCCTCATGAACTCGACGTTCAAGACGAACAAGGCGCTGGGACGTGGCCTCATCACGGGGGTGACACGGGTCTCGCGCGAGTCCATTTTCTCGGACCTCAACAACTTGGAGGTCGTGAGCACCTCCTCGGGCAAGTACCGCACGTGCTTCGGCTTCACTGAGGTGGAGACCTTTTCTGCGCTTGAGGAGTTCGGCCTCGGTGGCGAGAGGGGGGACGTGCAAGGCTGGTACGACGGTTACACCTTCGGAGGCGAAGGCAGCATATATAGCCCGTGGTCTGTGACGAAGTTCCTAGAGTCCGGGGGGCACTACGACGCGTACTGGGCCAACACGAGCTCCGGCGGCCTCATCTCCTCCGTCGTGCGTAGGGGGAGGTCGAGGCTCAAGCGGGACTTCGAGGAGCTCATGCGGGGCGGGACCGTGGAGAAGGTCATCGACGAGCAGGTGGTGTTTTCGGAGCTCGACACGCGCGTGGATGCCGCGTGGGCGCTGCTCCTCGCTGCCGGCTACGTGACGGCTCCGGGTCCTGTCCCCCGGAACGTGGTCCGCACTCCGCGCCGCCTCGAGCTTACCAACCTCGAGGTGCGGGAGACCTTCGACCGCATGGTGGCGGGCTGGTTCGAGGAAGCCGCTGACGACTACGACGAGTTCTGCGCGGCCATTCTTCGCGGTGATGCGCGCATCGCAACGCGCTGCCTCGCGGAGGTCGTGCTCTGCTGCGCCTCTTCCTTCGACTCGGGGAAGAGGCCGTCCGAGAGGAGCGAGCCCGAGCGCTTCTACCATGGCCTCGTGCTGGGAATGCTTGCCAAGCTTCGCGGGCGCTATGCTGTGGAGTCGAACCGCGAGAGTGGCTACGAGCGCTACGACGTGGCACTCGTCCCAATGAGCGGGGTGAGCGGCTCGGAGCCAGCGGTGGTCATCGAGTTCAAGGTGTTTGACCCGGACTTTGAACAGACCCTAGAGGACACATGCGCGCGTGCGCTCGACCAGATAGAGGACAGGTGCTATGTGCGGGGACTCGTGGAGCGCGGGATCAGGTGCGAGCGCATATACACGTATGGCATGGGCTTCCAGGGTAAGGAGGTCCTTGTCCGGCTGGGGTAACGTATGCCGGATGATCCGCGCTTGGGAATTACCAGGAAATAACCTGCGATAGTTGGCGAGGCACGTGCGCTTGACGCGCGCGACTTCTATTGTCCGACTGGGGTTGCGAGTCTCCTTCACGCTTTCCTGGCGGGCCAAGGAGGAGGTTTGGAGCTGGGAGCTTGGCTAATCGTTGGCGCGATTCTGATCCTCCTGACCAAGTTTTATTGGTGGCCGCTGCAACCATCGGCGATGGGGGGCGACCTATTCAATCCGAATCCCTCGACAACAACGCCCGAGATGGGCCGGAGCGGTTTGGCTGCGGGGCACTCGGGCGTCCGTCTCGCCTTGCGCCGTGAGGACTTCCTTCGCCTGACGCCTACAGGTACCGCATCAAATAATATTACAGTTATTCTTGCGCATGGAATGCGAAGGCGCGGTGGCTTTTTCTAGTCATGTATGGCCGAAACCGATGTTGAAGCCATAGCGAAATGGTTCGCGGGGGCATTGCGGATGACGGGCGGCGTGTCTCTGTGGTGGCGCTGGGGGGAATAGTGTACATTTGGTTTTGTGAAGACCGCAAAACCCCATATAACAGACTATTTTCAGTTTCAAATGCGCACTGTATAAAATACACAGTGCGCATTTGAAACTGAAAAATTTCCATCAACTGGGGTTTTGTGAATCTTTCAGTCGCAAAGGTACACTAATTGCGTACGATCCGGGCGACCTTGGGCGCCCTGTCGACGGTGCCGTCCTTGTACGTCAGGTTGAGCCACACGGCGCCATGGTACGGCCACTTGTCGGGGAGCGGATCCTGCTTTTCGAAGTTTCCGTAATACGGCAGTCCGCCAAACCCGTCGAATAACTTGCGGGCGGCAGGGTCATAGAGCTGGATGTGCATCTCGACACCGGACGACGTTTCGTGCGGAAAGACGATCACACGCGTCTCTTCCTCGCACGAGGCGCTCAGCTCGTACCAGGGGCTTCTTGCAACGATGGCCTCGTCCTCGGGCACATCAACGTCGACGGGGGTGACCTCGACTCCGAGGTCGGCTCGGTACGCGAAGGTCACTCCCTTGCCGTGAAAACGCCGGTAGTTGCGGCGTGTCCATGTGCCGTTGAGGAAGAGGAAGTGGTCGAGCAGGCAGATGGTGTCTCCGTCGCTGGCCTGCACCTCGCCGAAGGGGGTGTATCCGTCCTCGACGACGCTCGCGTCCTCCCAGTCGTAGATGCCCACGCGTGGCTTTTGCCCAAGGTACGAGAGGTCGAGGCTGTCGATGCACGAGTGGTCGAGTCCGTAGGTGCTCACGACCACCTCGATGTTGTCGATGTCGCGCACGAGGTCTTCGAACGATGTAACGCCCAATCCGAGGTAGCTTCCGCCAAAGTCGCGGTCTCCGTATCTCGCGGTTGCGCACTGCTTGTCGCAGGCGAGCCCGTCCCTGATGGGGCCGAGGATGCGCTCGGTTAATTCGCGCATCTGGTAGGTGTCGCTGCACGAGTCCGTACCGGCGCGGAGATCTGCCCGCACGTGGAAGGTCGTCTTGCCGTGGGTCATCTCCACGTATCCGGACTTCCCCTTGTGCCACGTGGGTTCGAGCCAGCCAATTGCCATGATCTGGACTCTGCCCGCCCTTGCCTTGAATCCGTACTTGCGCTTAACGTACGCGCGCGCCATGCGCCGCAACCGACCCGTGTAGTCCTTGCGGTCCGCGACAAGAAAGGCACCGAATCCGGTGGCAGCGAGCAAAGGCGCAATTATCACGGATTCTCCCTTCGGTGGATACGGATGGACGTCGCCCGCAACGATACCACAGGCATGGGTCCTTCACGGCGTGAGGGAGGGACTCGCGTGCGAGCTGCAGCGCCTTTCCCCACATTTACGTCTGAGAAGCGTCGAGCCTCTGCACGCGATATACGTCCCACGTGTCGTCCGCGCGGGCAAAGACGTAGCTGCCCAGTCTTCCTATCTTGTCGTACTGAGCGGGGATTATCTCCTCTCCGGTAAAGAGGTCGTAGACGCCTAATGGCGCTCCATTCTCGGTCCTGCCGTACACGAGGCCGATGTCGAGTGCGGTACATCCGGTTAGCCCGAGCGTGCAGGCGTGGTCTGCAAACACGTAGTATTTCGCAAGCGAAGCATATCTTTGGTCACCGTCTTTGATAGCGAGGCGACTTGCGCCACTCCAGTCGAGGTTGGATGCCACCAGCTCGCCTCCGGAGTATAGTGAGTACCGGTTGCCAGATCCTTGAGTTTGCGTGTTGATCCTTGCGTATCCAGGCAGTACGCGCTCGAGTTCCGACCCCTCGCACACCCGCTTGCCCGTGCCATCGATAATCTGACGCTTGTAATTATTGCCCATCTCGTTCATCTCGTACATGCCTTCGGCCTCACCCCAAATCCATATGTTCGGGCATTCGAGCACGACGTTGCCATTCATGTCGATGACGGTATCGTCATGGTATGAGTACAGGTCGTCCGGTCCGCTTATTGCAATCAGGAAGTCGTCTGCCGTAAATCGAGTCTTTCCGTCTGCGCCGATGATGCGTTTGGTGTCCTTGTCGTCGCCGAAAAAGAAGAAGCTGTGCGCGCCAGCGGATGCACTCCCTTCTTCGGCCCATAGCCTCTTGCCCGAGGGGTCATACAGCTCGGCCCGGCCTCCCTGGCACACGAGGAAGGTGTCGCCAAAGTCGTAGAGCTTAGGGTCGCTTTGCTCCAACTTGAGGCCGTCCACGAAGTCGCCGGCCTCAAGGTCGAACACCCTGGCGTAGCCCTCATATGCGGCGTAGCCATCACCGTCATAGTAGGTGGTTAAACCCGAATCGCTTACGTAGACGAACCCCGACTCGACGTCCTTGGCTTCACCTGTTGCGTAGGCCACCTGCGCGAATCGTGGCTCCCCATCATAGCTGCGTGCGGGTTTGATCAAGGCGGCCTCCGGTTTGACGAGCACACCCTTGTCGAGATTCACGATGCCCGCGTTGTGCGGGCCGGGGTCTTCGGTCATGACGATTGCGGTGTCTCCGCGTATGGATTCTACGTTCCGTATTGGTTCGCTTAGCATGTTGTTCCCGTCGAGGCCCACAAGGTAGTCGCTGTCGCCATCCCGGCGCTTGAGATACCCGTTGGAGGCATAGATACTCAGATCTCTGCTTTCGTCCTTGATGGTCGTCTCCTTGCTTGCCTCGTATTGGTAGAGGGCTGGAGCCGTCACATCCTCGGATATTGTGGGTGTGAAGTCGCCCCTTGCGGTTGATTGGCGAGTGGTCGGCGCGCACCCCGAACACGCTACCAGTGTAGAGGCCAAGACCACTGCGCATGCGATCCTGCTTGGCATGTTCCACGGCATCTGCATCACCTCGTTGGTCGGTCGAACTCACGGCACTATCTTACGTCGCATGTTCGCAAACTACACACGGTTTCTCTAAAATATCCTCGTGTGTTATAATCTGAACGGATTTGCCCTGTTATTTCAGCTTGAAGAGAAACCGTGCGTAGTTCATAAGGACAAAGGGGACGGGGACATTTGTCCTGACGGCGGACGCAGATGGCGGCGCTTTGCGAACGAGCGGAATTCACGCCTAGGCTCGTCATCCGCCCGTGCTGAGCATCCGCGACACCGTCGCAATCGCTCCGCTCGTCCGCGTCCTGCTCGGAGAGTACGACGCCCCCATGGAGTGCGCTTGGTCGCACGGCTACATGCTCATGTTTTCAAGGCCAACAAGGAAGAACCGCTGCTGGTCTCTTGGTACAGTCAAGTACACTTCGAGGGACAGCCATCAAGGTATTGCCTAGAATGCTGCGCAATGACAGGCCACATGACAAGCCTGCAGCTTTTTACATCCATTCTGAAGAAAGGTTGCCAAACATGACGGCTGAGGAGTTATGGGACGAATCTGGGCTGACCGGCAGCTATGAGGCGTGGGCCTTCGGCGGAGCGCCGGACAAGCTGGCGAAACTGGTCGTGAGCGGAATCAAGACCGCTACCTGCTCGTCGTTGGCGCTCATGCACCTCGAGGGAGAGCCGATGCCCAAGCCCGGCGACCTCAGCGTGATCCTCGATTCGACGGGCAATGCGGTCTGCGTCATCAGGACGACGAGGGTCTACGTGGAGACGTTCGAGAGAGTGACGCGGGAGCATGCCTTCAAGGAGGGCGAAGGTGACAGGTCCCTTGACTACTGGAGAAGAATCCACATGGAGTTCTTCACTGAGGAGCTGGGCGCCGTCGGGCTTCCGTTCGACGAGAGCTCCGAGCTGGTATGCGAGGAGTTCGAGGTAGCCTACGTTCACGTGTGACGCGCAGGATACAGGGGGCAAAGAGATACAGGGGGTCAGTTCTCCTGCTTCATTTGGTTGGCTGCTGCTCCCTTACATCAAGCGTAAATGATGCAGCGGAACCGACCCCTTGTATCGACGACCCCTTGAATCGACCCCCTGTGTCAGCGACCTACCCAATCAGAATCCCTCGACAATAACGCCCGAGATGGGCCAGAGCGGTTTGGCTGCGGGGCACTCGGGCGTACGTCTCGGCTTGCGCCATGAGGACTTCCTTCGCCTGACGCCTACAGGCACCGCATCAAATAATATTACAGTTATTCCTGCGCATGGAATGCTAAGGTTCGGTGGCTTTTTCTGGTCATGCATGGCCGAAACCGATGCCGAGGCCGTCGCGAAGGGGTTCGCGGGGGCATTGCGGATGACGGGCGGCGTGTCTCTGTGGTGGCGCTGGGGGGAATAGTGTACATTTGGTTTTGTGAAGACCGCAAAACCCCAGATAACAGACTATTTTCAGGTACAAATGCGCACTGTATAGAATACACAGTGCGCATTTGAACCTGAAAAACTTCCATCAACTGGGGTTTTGTGAATCTTTCAGACGCAAAGGTACACTATTTGCAAACGATTCGGGCAACCTTGGGCGCCCTGTCGACGGCGCCGTCCTTGTACGTCAGGTTGTGCCACACGGCGCCGTGGAACGACCACTTGTCGGGGTGGAACAAGCTCTCCGAGAAAGTGTTGCGCTGTCTGTCAGCTTCGCTCTTCGCGAAGGCGCAGACCGGCGGTCTTCGCCAACGTCGCGCGAAACTTAGGGTTCGCCAAGGCGGGGTCCGAAGGCATAGCCTTGCCCGCAGGTTTCCTGCTTGCGTAGCTCTTTATCAAGCGCTTCTTCGCCGCTAAGCGTGAGGCGTGCTCGTCATTGCCAAGGGCGCGGGGTTTGAGCCGGAGATGGGCGAGATCTACCTGTACGCGCGCACGCATCCGGAGGCGTCCCTATTTACCAGAGTCCTTCGAGTGGCTGGTTTGGTTCTCGGGCTTGATTGACGGGAGAAGGGTAAGGTAGATTCTGGCCAAGGCGGAGGTTCATGTCGAGAGCGCTCGCTTCTTCAGCTGGGAGCAGTACTACACGTACCTGTTGGCGGGTAAGGCCGAAGGGTCATACCTACGCTACTCCATGCGTCACCTGAACGCCGTCTATCTTGGAGGCCGTGCGAGACGGCCATCCTTGCATGCGTGGGGCCGGTTTCGAACCAGCGACCCTCTGCTCCCAAAAGAGACGGCCATCCTTGCATGCATGGGGCCGGTCGGTGGGCTGCTTGCGGAAGACGGGCAGGGCGAGTGAGTGCGGGCTTTCTTGGTCCCACGGTTTGCCTTGCGTTATGGCGTGGTGCGATTCCTCGTCCATGCTCCGATGGCAAGGGCCTCAGGTTCTGGGTGGCGCGCTTCCCGAATGAAGTAAATTCACCTGAGTAAGTGTTCCACGGTAACGTTGCCCGTGACTGCGCAATGGCTCTCGGCGGAACACTTACCCAGGGAGTTTGTTCCAGTCAGAAAATGCTCCGAGGGAAGGGAGTTCCTACGTGAGAGCAACGGTGGCATGGTGCGGGTCTTTTTGCTGCCACTCGACAGCTTGGGCGTCTGCGTGGTGGCGAGAGGGCGTTCTTGGGAGAATGCCTGATTTCGTCAGCGATTGTTAGCATTCATGACGACGATGCGCCCAATTGGACTTTGCCTAACCGTTACGCGAGGCTCGCCTCATGTGTGAAAACAATACCCCAACGTTTGAATGCCGAGGATCCAGACAAGACCGAATTTCTTGACGGGCTCGCGGACCGTGGTCCGAGCGTGGCTTCGCCGTACAATTACGCACACCGCAGTTCAATGTGCGTAATTCTTCGCAAAAGCCCAGATGATCGGACTCCAAATGACCCAAACTACGCACAACGGACTTCGTTGTGCGTAGTTTGCCCTGCGCCGCGCCGGGACAGCTCAGACATCCTCTCGCCGTGCGTCGGGGTATATCGTGCGTCGGGGTATACTAGGTGGCACGTGATGCGCCGCGGATGGGAGAGTTGCCGATGTTGTATACGCCTGTGACCAAGCTTGCGATGAGGATTTGTTTCGAGGCACATAAGGATCAGGTAGACAAGTCTGGCCTGCCCTACGTCTTTCATCCATGGCACCTCGCGGAGCAGATGGATACGGAGCATGAGGTGTGCGTGGCACTGCTTCACGACGTTATGGAGGACACGGCGACGACCGCCGCGGATTTGGTGTCGGCCGGTGTGCCCGAGCGCTACGTCGCGACCTGCCTGAAGCTCACGCATGAGGAGGGCGTTCCCTACATGGACTATGTTGCCGCGCTAGCCAACGACCCAGTAGCCCGCAAGGTCAAGCTGGCCGACCTGCGCCACAACTCCGACCTGAGCAGGCTCAACCATGCGCCGACCGAGCGTGACCTGCGTCGTCGCGCGCGCTACCTTCAGGCAATCGAGCTGCTTGAGGGACGTGCCATGTGAGTGGCGATTCGTCCGCGAGCCGAGGGCAAGGCCCGCGCTCGTGCACATCCGCCGAGTGCCAAATCTGACTACGAAAACTGCAAAGAATTGCGATTGTGTGGTGGCGCAGTGCTTGGAGGATGATGACCACGATCCCGCTGTGGGTTCGTGGTCACTGCGGCTGTGCTGTTTTCATGCGCGGTGTATACTGTTGCGCACAATGCGCAATACTACACAGAACGTGAATTAATGCACAGACTGTGAAGGAGCCAGATGAGAACGACCGACCGGCGGAGCATGCGCACGCGCCTCGCCCTGCGCGACGCCCTTGCGGCCGAGATTCACGCGACGGGCGACCTCGCGCGCGTGACGGTGACGGGCGTGACAGAGCGGGCTGATGTGACGCGTCGTACCTTCTATTCACACTACAAGGACATCCCCGCACTCGTCTGCGCGACGGAGCAAGAGATCGTGGAGGATCTGGCACCGCTTGTGCACGCCATCTCTGAAGTGACGCTGCCCGAGCTGGAAGAGGCGATTCGCGACTTCGGCCCGTGCCCTGGTGCCGAGGCCGTGCTCGCGTACTTCCGAGCCAACAGCATTTTGCTCTCGGCCCTTCTTGGCGAGGGAGGGGACCCTGCCTTTGTGGAGCGCATCAAGCAGATGGTGCGCGAGGTCGTGGAAGACCGCGCGCGAGCAGGCTTCTCGCCTCTGGTCGCCGCGGGTTTCGACTATTACCTTACCTTCGTCATCTCGGCAGAGGTCGGCGTGCTTGTACGTTGGCTTACGACCGGCATGCGCGAGAGCGACGAACTGATGGCGCGCATCATGACATCCCTCATGTTTGTGCGTCCCGGTGACCTCTACGGTCGTCCCATCGACTTTGACATATCGGCCCTCGAAGAAATCGCATCATAGGGCGGAAAGGAGCCCATTCATGGTTAGGACCTCGTATTCGAACGCTGCACAGAGTGCTGCCAAGCCGGCCATCCCCCTGAAGGCGTATGGTGCCGAGCTTCGACCAGCGGTGCCGGTAGACCTGAGCCACGCCAAGCTGCGTCTGGGCATCGACGTGGGCTCGACCACCGTCAAGCTCGCGGTCATCGACGCCAACATGAACCTCGTGTACGCCAACTACGAGCGGCATCACACCGACATCCGTGCCACGGCGACGGAACTCTTCGAGCGGGCGCGCAAGGTAATCGGCGATGTGCCGATGCGCGTGTCCATTACCGGCTCGGGCGGCATGCTGCTCGCCACTTGGCTCGATCTCGAGTTCGTGCAGGAGGTCATTGCGAGCAAGCGCGCCGTGGAGGCGCTCATCCCGCAGACGGACTGCGCCATCGAGCTGGGCGGCGAGGACGCAAAGATCATCTACTTCGACAATGGCATCGAACAGCGAATGAACGGTACCTGCGCAGGCGGCACGGGCGCCTTCATAGACCAGATGGCCTCGCTGCTGCAGACGGACGCGCCGGGCCTCAACGAGCTGGCCAAGTCCGCCACACATATATATCCCATCGCGAGCCGCTGCGGCGTCTTTGCAAAGTCCGACGTCCAGCCGCTGCTCAACGAGGGCGCCGCACCATCCGACATCGCAGCGTCCATATTCCAGGCGGTGGCGAATCAGACCGTTTCCGGCCTTGCTTGCGGACATCCCATTAGGGGCTACGTGGCCTTCCTCGGTGGTCCTCTCCAGTATCTCTCCGAGCTTCGCGAGCGCTTCTACCTCACGCTCAAGCTCGACGAGGAGCACCGCATCGTGCCCCCCAACGCGCACCTCTTCGTCGCGACGGGTGCGGCGCTTGCGGGCGAGACCGACAAGCGCGTGTCATTCGCGCAGGTCATCGACTCCTTGGCAGCGCTCAAAGACACACAGGGCTCGGAGGTGGCACGCCTCGCTCCGCTCTTTGCCACAGAGGCTGACCTCGAAGAGTTTCATGCGCGTCATGACAAGGAGGTCGTGCCGAAGGGCGTGCTCGACGAGTACCACGGGCGCGTCTTCATCGGCATCGACGCCGGATCCACTACGCTCAAGGCTGCCGTCGTGGGCGAGGCGGGCGAGCTGCTCTACACCTGGTACGACGTGAACAACGGCGACGTGCTCGGCACCGCGCGCACCATCATGAACGACATCTACGACCACATGCCCGCCGACTGCGAGATCGGCCACGTCACGACCACAGGCTATGGCGAGGGCATCCTCATCGAGGCCCTGCGCGCCGACTCCGGCGAGGTCGAGACGGTCGCGCATCTGCGTGGCGCTCAGGCCTTCGTGCCCGACGTTGAGTTTATTCTCGACATCGGCGGCCAGGACATGAAGTGCCTGCAAGTGCGTGACGGTGTCATCGAGCACATCGCCCTCAACGAGGCCTGCTCCTCGGGTTGCGGCTCATTCGTGGCGAGCTTCGCCGACTCGATGGGCATGACGGTGCAGGAGTTTGCGGCAGCGGCGGTGGCGGGCGAGCATCCGGTGGACCTCGGCAGCCGCTGCACCGTCTTTATGAACTCGCGCGTCAAGCAGGCACAGAAGGAAGGCGCGACCATCGGGGACGTTGCGGCCGGCCTTTCTTACTCGGTCATCAAGAATGCCCTCTTTAAGGTCATCAAGCTGCGCGACTACGACGAGATAGGCGCCCACATCGTGGTGCAGGGCGGCACCTTCATGAGCGACGCAACCCTGCGTGCCTTCGAGATGCTCACCGGGCGCGAGGTCATTCGCCCCGACATCGCGGGCAACATGGGCGCCTATGGGGCGGCCCTGCTCGCGCGCGACCGCGCCGGCCACGATGGCATCTCGACGGTGCTCGACCGCCGCGCGCTCAACGAGCTCACGGTCAAGCTCACCAAGGTCAACTGCGGGCGCTGCTCAAACAACTGCCTGCTCACGATTAACGATTTCGGCGGAGGCAGGCGCTTCATCACCGGCAACCGTTGCGAGAAGGGCTCTGGCCGCACGCGCAAGGGCGCGGTCGAGGCTCCGAACCTCTTCAAGGCAAAGAATGAGCTGCTCTTTAATCGTGAGGGGCTAGCTCCCGAGGACGCACCGCGCGGCACCGTGGGCATCCCGCGTGCGCTCAACATGTACGAAAACTATCCCTTCTGGCACGAGTTCTTCACGCGCCTCGGCTTCTCGGTGGTGCTTTCCGACCAATCCACCAAGCGCATCTACGAGGCAGGCATCGAGTCCATGCCGAGCGAGAGCGTGTGCTATCCTGCCAAACTCAGCCACGGCCACATCATGAACCTGCTCGAGAAGGACGTGGACTTCATCTGGATGCCCTGCGTCCGCTGGGAGCGGCAGGAAGACGAGACAGCCGGCAACCATTACAACTGCCCCATCGTAATGAGCTATCCCCAGGCGCTCGAGCTCAACGTGGACGAGCTCGACACGCCCGAGGTGGAGTACCTGGCGCCCTTCTTGCCCTACGACAACAAGAGCGAGCTCAAGCGTCGCCTCTACGAGATCGTGTCGCTGCAGCGCGAGGAGGACGCAAAGCACGGTAAAGGCCGCTTCCGGGGCATGCGCATCACACGCAAGCAGATTAGCGCGGCTGTCGATGCGGCCTGGCAGGCGGACCTCGAGTTCAAGGACGCCATGCATCGCATGGGCGACGAGGCCCTTGCCTGGATCGAGAAGCACGACGCGCACGGCATCGTGATCGCGGGCCGTCCCTACCACAACGACCCCGAGATCAACCACGCCATCCCGGAGCTGGTGAACGGCTTTGGCTTTGCGGTTCTGACCGAGGACAGCGTGGCGCACAAGATGGCTCCCGAGCGGCCCATCCGCGTAGTCGATCAGTGGATGTACCACAGTCGCCTGTATCGAGCGGCGCGTTTCGTCGCCACGCGCAACGACCTCGACCTCGTGCAGCTCAACAGTTTCGGCTGCGGTCTCGATGCGCTGACCTGCGACCAGGTGCAGGAGATTCTCGAGGCAAGCGACAAGATTTACACCGTGCTAAAGATAGACGAGGTCTCGAACCTCGGTGCCGCGCGCATCCGCATCCGCTCGCTCATGGCCGCCCTTGAGGAGGAGCGCGAGAAGCTTGAGCTGCAGGTCGAGCGCGGCGAAACGACCGAGGTTGAGCCGCCACAGGTGCGTATGGCCGACGGTTCGCTGGAGCAAGCACGCCAGACCGACCTGCGCCGCCGACCCCCGGTGTATCGTCCCTCGCAGAGTGCGGCGTTCAACAAGGTGCGCTTCACCAAAGAGATGCAGGAGGGTGGCTACACCATCCTCGCGCCGCAGATGTCGCCCATTCACTTCGAGCTGGTGGAGGCCGTGCTGCGCGATGGCGGTTACAACCTGGTGCTTCTTCCCTCGGTGGACCCGGGCGCAGTCGACGCGGGCCTCAAATACGTAAACAACGACATCTGCTATCCGTCGATCCTCGTGACAGGCCAGCTCATCAACGCAGTGCTTTCGGGCAAGTACGACCTCAAGCGTACCGCCGTGCTCATCTCGCAGACCGGCGGCGGGTGCCGTGCGACCAACTACATCGCCCTCATTCGCAAGGCGCTCAAGGAGTCTGGGCATCCCGAGATTCCCGTCATCTCGCTCTCGGTGGCCGGTGGCCTCGACGAGTCCAACCCTGGCTTCAACATCCTGCAGCCGCGGCTCTTGATGAGCGCCATCTACTCGCTGCTGTATGGCGACCTCATCATGCAGTGCCTCTACCGCACGCGCCCCTACGAGGCCGTGCCCGGCGCCGCCGACAAACTCTACGCCGACCTCATGGCCCGCGCCAAGGTGCAGGTGCCTCGCGCCTCGCGCAAGGCGTTCTATCGGCTCTGTCGTGACACGGTCAAGGCTTTTGATACCCTGCCGCTTATCAACGACCGCTCGAAGCCGCGTGTCGGCGTGGTCGGCGAGATCCTCGTAAAGTTCCATCCCACGGCAAACAACGACGTCGTGCGCGTCATCGAGGCCGAGGGTTGTGAGGCCAATGTGCCGGGACTCGTGGACTTCTTCCTCTTTGGCACGTCGAACCAGATCCATCTCAAGCACGAGCTCGGCACCAAGCCGCAGAAGCGCCTGACGCACGGCATCGGCATCGCAGCCCTCGACGCCCTGCGCGCGCCCATCAACGAGATGCTCGAAGAGAGCGAACGCTTCGAGCCGTACACGCAGATATTCGACCTTGGAAAGAAGGCCGAGCAGGTACTCTCGCTCTGCAACACGATGGGGGAGGGCTGGCTCCTCACGGCCGAGATGATCGAGCTCATCGAGACCGGCACGCCAAACATCGTCTGCGCCTCGCCTTTCGCCTGCCTGCCCAACCACGTGGTCGGCAAGTCAGTAATCAAGCGCCTGCGCCAGATGCATCCCGAGAGCAACATCGTGGCCGTGGACTACGACCCCGGTGCCTCCGAGGTGAACCAGCTCAATCGCATCAAGCTCATGATCAGCGTGGCGAAGGAGAACTTCCGCGAGGGTAAGGGCTTCGTGCTGGAGGGCGACGAGCTGGGCGAGACCGTCTTTGACCGCATCGAGGCCTCGCTGAAAGCCTAGTACCGAATAAAGGGGCACGCGGAAGGGGTCACCCCTTTCGTGTGCCACTCCACCGCTTCAGCCGCACGTTGGCGTGTCGTTTGCGCTACAGTAGTGACGATGCCAATCTGCCGAGGGTATCGGCAAGACAGAAGGGAACCTATGGATCCTTACGAACGAAGTTGGGTGAGACTACCGCTCGAAGGCGCGGACAACGTGCGCGATTTGGGTGGCTATCCCACGGCAAACGGCGGACAGACCCTCTTCCACCGCTTCCTGCGCTCTGACGGCCTCTCCATGCTCACTGCGCGTGACGAGCGCTTCTTGTATGACTACGGTGTTCGTGCCGTTATCGACCTGCGCGACCCGTCTGAGGTTGCCAATGATCCAGACAGACCCATCGCCCGAAACGTGGTGCACGCAAACATTCCCTTGCTCGAGTTCAACATCGCCGAGATGGATCAGCCGGGCGGATTCGATCCCGCGAGCGTGCCCATGGATCAGATGTATCGCATGATTCTTGAGAACTACGAGGGAGTGCGCGCCTGCTTCCGCTTCATCGCGGAGGCTCCCGAGGGATGCGTGCTCTTTCACTGTGCGGTGGGCAAGGATCGTACGGGGGTTCTTGCGATGCTGCTCCTGAGCCTTGCCGGTGTGGACAAGTGGGATATCGTGGCCAACTACGTGCAGACCCGCCCCAACCTCATGCGCTCTCCGATGTGGTATGCGCAGTGGGAGGATCCGGATCTTCGTCGCTGGCGTCCGATTCTCGACTCAGCCGCTGAAGTCATCGAAAAGACCTACGACGTCATGGACCAGGTGCATGACGGGGTCGAGAGCTTCTTGCTCGAATGTGGCGTGCCCGATGAGGATGTTGCCGCCGTGCGCCGCCGCCTCATTGAGGAATAGGTGACCTTCATGGCAGAGACGTGGTTCCTTACTGGTTTGGTGGTGGGCATTCCGATGCTTTCGGCGTTGATCGTGTGGGCAAGTGACGCCGACATCTCGGAGCGGCATCACAGCCACCACGATACCTATGTTATCGCGAATACCTTTTCGTGGGGAATCGTCTTTGCCATGGCGTTCATGGGCGCGCTTGGAGTGCTGCTAACTTGGCTGTGCGTGCTGAGCGTGTTCGAGGTCGACAGCATCGTCGTCCTGGCGTTCTTTGGTGCATTTCACGTTACCGCGTTTGCGCTGTGGGTCATGCTGCGGCGCTACAAGGTGGTGACCTTTGACGACTTCATGACCGTGACGCCGTTCTTTGGTCCTACCGTGACGATTCGATACGAAGACATCAGCGCCATGGAGTGGGTTACCTCGCTGACCGCGCTGCAGGATCGTAGCGTGAGCGTCTTTGTTGGGCACAGGCGTCGGGCGCTGCTGCGGCCGATGGTCGATCTCGAACAGATTCTGATACGCATCGACCGCTTCGACGTGCTGCAGAGCCTCAGCTCGTAGGTGTGCAGGGTTATGACGAACAAGGTCGCTCGGGATGTCGGCTCACCCCCCGACATAGAAGCCGTCTTTCGGCGGCACTTTGCCATGGTGTACAGGCTTTGTTACTCGTACTTGGGTTCGGCGGCAGATGCCGAGGATGCGGCGCAGGGCGTTTTTATGAAACTCTTGGATCATCCGCGCGGCTTCGAGGACGAGGGGCACGAGAAGGCTTGGCTCATCGTGTGCGCGGCGAACCTGTGCAAGGACGAGCTCAAGAGTGCGCGGCGCAAGAGGACGGAGTCTTTCGGAGAGCGTATGGAGATGGTGACGGGGGAGGCTGACCATCTGGACGAAACTGTGGACGCGGTGCTGCGGCTTCCGGCGAAGTACAAGGACTGTGTGTACATGTACTACTATGAGGGCTACAAGACGGCCGAGATTGCCCGCATGCTGGGCATACCCGCGTCGACGGTGCGAAATCGCCTGCGTGATGCGCGAGGACTGCTTAAGGCCGCGCTGGGGGGTGCGTGATGGAGGACCGGATGTCGCGCGAAGATGAGCTGAGCTTGCGGTTACACGAGGCGTACGAGTCTTTCTCGCCGAGCGCCGAGGTTGAGGAGCGTGTGCTCGCGCGGGTGCTGCAAGCGGAGCCTGCGGGGACGGAGGAAGCCGTCGAAACGATGCCACGAGGAGCGGAAAGGCGCGTGGGCCGCGCATGGCTGGCGTTGCTGCCCTTGGCTGCGTGCCTTCTGCTGGCCGTGCTTCTCGTGAGGCCTAGCGCAAACACGTCGTCTGAGTCGAACGCGCGTCTCGATACCGTCGCTTACGAGGAAGAGGAGAGTGTTGCTGGTGAGTCTGCCACTCCCGTAGCCAAGTCCACGCTTACCCGGTCGTCCCTGGCAATCGAGTGTCCACTCGTCACTTTGGCCTCGGGAGAGCGTATGCGCGTGGGTAAGGCCTTTGACGGCGAAGTGGACGAGTCGCTGGCTGAGGCAGCAGAAGCGGCGAGCGAGGACGGCGTGATGTCGGTCGCGTGCGAGGTTGTGCGAAGCGATGCTGGCACCTACGTCCGTTACGAGGATTCATCCCTCTGGTACGTGCTGGAGTGACCACTTCCCCACAGCGGGATCGTGGTCAGAGAGAGCTCGGCTTCCGGAGATTCCGCAGATGCTGTACAATATTGTGCAAGATTTTACAGCGTATTTATTGGAGATGCCCAATGCCTACTATCATGCCTGTTTCGACGTTACGTAGCTATTCAGATGTTCTAGATGAAGTTGCTCCTGGTTCCCCGGTATTCCTCACCAAGAATGGACATGGTCGTTATGCAATACTTGATATGAGTGACTACGACTGCCTCGTGGCCGAGCAGGCGTTGTTCTCCGAGCTTGGCCGGGGCCGTGTGTCTGGTGAGTCCGATGGCTGGGTGAGTTCGGCTAATGTGCGGGCACGCTTTGCGGGAAGGGCATCGGATGTCGGCTGAGGTTGTCTGGTCCCCACTTGCTGTTAGCGACTTGGATACTATTTGGGATTGGATAGCCGTCGAGAATGGCGAGCCTTCTGCTGCGGATAAAGTCATAATGGCGATTCTTGATCGTGTGGATGGAATTGTCGACTTTCCCTATGCGACGGCACCACTTGATACCGTCTGTAGCATCCGATCGGATTGGCGTTTCGTCGAAGCACATGGTTATTTGGCATTCTTCCGTGTTGACGATAGCCATGTGTACGTGGATCGTGTGCTCAGTGGTAAGAGCGACTACTTGCGCAAGCTCTTCGGAGTTAACGATGGGAGGAGTTATTACCGATAGGGATGCCTATGACCACGATCCCGCTGTGGGGAAGTGGTCAAAAGTGACCACTTCCCCACAGCGGGATCGTGGTCATCGCTTGGATAGCTCGATTCCTTTGATACGTGCTAGAATAGGCTCCACCACACACGAGAGCAAGGAGCGGCCATGGCATCTGGAGCAGCAAACCTCATAGCGTTCGAGACGGCCCTCGACCAGCGCGACATCAAGTATGCCGAGCACGAGGCGGCGCAGCCCGCCGTGCGCATCGGCTACAACATGGAAAACATGAGCCACCTCGACGTGTTCTTCTGGTTTGACAACGATGGTGAGTCCATGCACTTCGGCAGTGGCGTCATAGCCCATGTACCCGAGGGAAAGACCGAGGCGGCCCTGCGCGCCATCAACGCGGCCAACGTCAACTACCGCTGGCTCACGTTCTTTCTCGACAAGGACAACGACATCGTCGCAAGCGGCGACCAGGTCCTCGCACCCAACGTCGTGGGAGATACCTGCTACGAGCTGCTGAACCGCACGCTCAACATCTGCGACGAAGCCTACGTCAAGTTCATGCAGGCGATTTGGGCGTCATAGCACGACTCACCACAACGACCTCACGCAAAGAAGGGACTGCCAAGCAGCCCCTTCTTTCATGCGCGTGATTTGGTTCGCGCAGGTCAGTTCTTTTCGGCCAGGTCCACCAGCTCGAGGAACTCCTTGCGCTGCTCGTTGTCGCCCGCGTTCGTGAGCTTGCGCACATTGTCGAACGTGCTCGTCCCCTTGTATTCTGAGTCGCGCAGCAGCATGCCGAACTCGCTCACGGCACCCGCGAAGCGCCAGTCGTCTCCCGGATCCTCCGCCCAGTCCTTCTCCGTGACGACGAGCTCCTGCTCGCGAACGTCACCACCTGCGGCGGGCTGATAGCGCAGTTTGGCGGTCAGCCACTCGGTGGAGGCGTTCGCATCCGCCGTGGTCTGCTCGTACTTGAGCTCCGGCTCGCTGAACTCCATCGCAGAATCCGGACGCACGACCTCGTATACCACCGTGAACTGGCTGTAGACGATAGGCCTTTACCTGTGCAGGATTGAACTCCACCTGCATCTTTACGTCGTCGGCAAAGGGCACGAGGTTCGCCGTGATGCGCTCGCCAAAGACACGCTTTGCCTCCGCCTCGCAGTCGATGTAGTGGTATGAGCCGTTGCCGTGGTCGGCTAGGGTCTCCATCTTGTTGTCCTTGTAGTTGCCGGCACCGAAACCGAGAACCGAGAGGTAGATGCCCTTCTCGCGCTGCTTGTCCACGAAGTCGTGCAGGTCGCTCTCGCTCGTCATGCCCACGTTGAGATCGCCGTCGGAGGCCATCACGATGCGGTTGATGCCACCCTCGATGCGGTTCTTTTCGGCGATTTCGTAGGCCATGCGAAGGCCTGCCTCACCGTTCGTCGAGCCTTCGGCCTTGAGGCCGCGCACGGCGCGCATGATGGTCTGCTGGTCCTTGCCCTTGGCACCCTCGAGCACGACCTCTTCCTCGCCAGAATAGGTGACGATGGAGACCCGGTCGTTCTCGCCGAGCGTTCCCACAAGCTCACCAAAGGAGCTCTGGAGCAGGGGCAGCTTGTCAGCCTCGTCCATCGAGCCTGAGACGTCAATCAGGAACACGAGGTTTGAGCCCTTCTGTGCAAAGCTCTCGTCTTCCTTGCCGGTGGCGTAGCCAAGCACGAGGAGCTCGGTGTCGGGGTTCCACGGGCACTTCCCGAGGCGTGCGTTGATGCGGAAGAGGTCCTCGCCCTCAGGCGTAGCGTAGTCATAGTCGAAGTAGTTGAGCATCTCCTCGATGCGTACGGATCCCGCTGGAATGACGCCCGTGTAATCGTAATCATAGTCGTAATACTCAACCGGATACTCGTCCTCGCCGGACTTCTTGTCGTCGCTCGTGCCCACTTCGGCCGTCGCAAGCGTCTTCCACCCGTCACGCAACATGCGACGTAGGTTTGCGTAGCTTGCCGTATCCACGTCAGCAGAGATCGTCGAGAGGGGACGCGACTTGGTGGAGATGAAGCCGACCTCATCGATGTCGCTATACTCCTCGGTGTTGTACGATTCTGGCGCCGGAACTGGCATGTAGGATTCCGACTCCGCAGCCATCGTGTCCATGTAGACGTCGCCCACCTCCTCGACAGGCATGCCCTCGTTCTTTGTGGTGCCCAGCGTCTCCGTGGGTTCGCTCGTCGTCTCCGGTTGCTCGGTCGGGGTGGGTTCTGGTGTCGTGGGTGCCTCGGATTCCAGGGGCTGCGGTACGAGTCCGCACGCCACAAGTCCCAGCACAAGTGCCAGGGCAACCGACAACGCCGTCAATGTCCGCTTCATAGCATCTCCCTTCTGTTGGGCCACTACACCAAAGATACGAGCTTAGCGAGCAAAATGTCGCGACTTTTTAAAAAAAATGACCACGATCCCGCTGTGGGAAAGTGGTAATCTTTGACCACTTTCCCACAGCGGGATCGTGGTCAGCACATCGGCATTCGTTTGTCAATGTGGCTTTCGTTACATTCGGTGAAGCCAAGTCGAAACACGATAACGGAAGGCTCCACACATCATCCTTTCGTTTTGCGTACAATTTAGTTACCGATTGAAAGAGGTGCGACCATGAGTAGGGTCAAACGCAAAGAAGACGTTTTTTACAGTCTTTTTAGAGAGTACGGTGAGAAGCTCGTTACGGTAGGGGAGGTGTATCAGCGTATCTTCCATGAGTTTCCTGCGTCGCGAGCCCTCGTGCCGAGCATGAAGGAATACGAGAACATCTGCGATGAGCAGGCACGAAAGATTTTCATGGAGCTGAGCAACTCGTTCATCACGCCCTTCGATCGCGAGGACATCAGCGCGCTTGTCAAACGTCTCGATGACGTGGTGGATTACATGGAGGCAGCCGCGAGTCGTCTGGACCTCTTCAATATTGATGAGATGCGCCCCGAGGCGATTCAGCTGGCTGATGTTACCGTCAAGGCTATCGGTCAGGTTGCTGTGGTGCTCGACAACTTCTCCGGCTTCAAGAAGAACAGCATTGTCATGGAGACGGCCTTGGCCGTTGACGTGACGGAGGACGAAGGCGATGCGGTGTACAAGAACGCCCTTGCCGACCTCTTCCACGGGGACGTACCCACGCTTGACATCATGAAGTGGTCGCGCGTCTTTGACCGTATGGAACTTGCCCTTAACGCCTGCGAGCACGCCTGCGATATCGTCCAAGGCGTGATTATGAAAAATGCTTAGTGCTCTTCTGCTCGCGGTGCTTGTCTCGGCCTTCGTGTTTGAGTTCATCAACGGTTTCCACGATACGGCCAACGCCATCGCGACTACGGTCTATACGCGCGCGCTTCCGGTGCGTGCGGCCATCCTCATGAGCGCGGTGATGAACTTCATCGGCGCTTTGACCAGCGAGAGCGTCGCCATGACGATTGCCAAGGGCATCGTGAGCGTACAGCTCGAGCTCTACGTGATACTTGCTGCCCTGCTCGGCGCCATCATCTGGGACCTCTTCACGTGGTGGCAGGGCATCCCGTCAAGTTCTTCGCACGCGCTCATCGGCAGTCTCATCGGTGCGACGATTGTCTTTAGCGGAAACACGGGGAACATCCTGTGGGAGGGCGTGGCCATGAAGGTCATCGTGCCTCTCTTTACGTCGCCCCTGATTGGTCTCGTGCTGGGGTACTTTTTCATGAAGATCGTGTACGAGTTCTTTGCCGATTGGACGCCAAAGAAGGCCAACGGTCTATTTCACCGGTTGCAGATCCTCTCGTCGGCGTTCATGTCGTACAGCCACGGCAACAACGACGCGCAAAAGACCATGGGTATCATCACGCTTGCCCTCGTGACGAGCGGAGAACTTGCTCCTGATTCTGGCGTGCCGTTCTGGGTGAAGGTCGCCTGCGCAGCCTGCATGGCGCTTGGCACTTCCATCGGCGGGCAGCGCATCATGAAGACGGTCGGCAACGGCGTGACCAAGCTCGATCCCTCGATTGGATTTGTGGCGCAGGTCTCCTCAGGCCTTGCGATTGAGACCATGACAGCGCTTGGTGCTCCCGTTAGCACCACGCAGGTCATCAACACCGCCATCATGGGCGCGGGTAGCGCTCGTGGCGCCAAGCGCGTGCGGTGGGGTATGGCAGGCAGCATCGTGCGCGCGTGGTTCACTACCTTGCCGATTACCATAGTTCTCGGCGGTATTTGCGCTTTCGTGATCGGACTAATCGTCTGAGCTTGGAATTCTTCGAAGCATGCGAAAAGGAGCTCCCCAGGGAGCTCCTTTTTCGTTTGCGCGGACAATGGGGGAGGAGTTTGTCCGCGGACAAACTCCTCCGTCCCCATTCAACCTAAACTAGGCGACCTTCGGCGTTCATGTCCTGCGTGTAGACGCCCGTGGCGGGGTCGTAGTTCGGCCCAAACACCTCGGAGCACCAAGCTTGCGCACCGTCAGGCGTCATGCCGCTGTCGTTCATCGCGGCGATGTCCCAGGTGTAGTCGAGGATGGGGAAGGCCGTCATGTTGGGTCCGTCCGTGTTGCAGATGACGGTAGGCACGAGGCTTGCGGCCGCGACGTGCGCCGTGCCATCGGCTTCTTTGACGAAGGTGGCACGTGCGATGCCGCCGATGAGGCACTCAGGACTCATGAGGCTTGCCACGTAGTTGCCCATCGAGTAGAAGCACACGGTCTTGTGTCCCTGGGCGTTGCGCAGCATCTCGCAGCGCTGCAGGATGTGGGGATGACAGCCAAAGATGAGGTCCACGCCCAGATCGGTGTAGAGCTTCGAGAAAACATTTTCCTCTTCGGAGGTCTCGGTCGTGTACTGCTGTCCCCAGTGCGGGCAAGCGACGATGAGGTCGACTCCAGCGTCACGGGCCTTCTGCACGTCAGCGCGCACCTTTTCCTCGGTCATGTACGAGCAGAACTTGCTGTCGGTCTCGTAGTTGGGGTGCTCGTTGGTGTCGTAGGTATGGTTGAGGAACGCGATCTTGAACCCGTCCTTCTCGTAGAGGCAGACGTTGTCGACGAGGTTCTGCGATATGTCGCCCTCGGCACGGTGTGGGTTGTCAACGCCGAGAATAGGCACGGTGGGATAGTTCTGCTTCCAGTAGTCCATCTCGTGCGCCAGGCCGTCGTAGCCTTGGTCAAAGACGTGATTGTGGGCGTTGAGGATGAAGTTGAACCCAAAGCGCATCTCCGAGTCGGCAAGGGCAGTTGGGGAGTTCATGATGGGTCCCATCCCGCCGTTGGTCATGGAGTAGCCGGCCTCGGGCAGGCCCATGACGGTCTCCTGGTTGAGCATACGAATCTCGGCGGCGTCGATGTAAGGCTTGATGTGCTCAAAGAGGAAGTCGTAGTTGAAGCTGCCGTCATCGCGGGCGCCGCTGTACACGAGGCGGTCATGCATGAGGACGTCGCCAATCATCATGGCTTCGATGGTCACGGGCTGTGCCGGAGGCTCTGGCTCTGGGGCGGGTTCTTCGACCGCCTCGCCCTCTCCCTCGACAGTTGTCTGGTCGGTCGTGGTCTGTTCGGTGGGCGTATCGGTAGCGCTCGTTGCTTGGCTGCTCGTGCCCTGCGTAGTAGAAGCCGTCTGAGCGTTACCGAGAACTTGTTGATAGAAGGCGCTGAGATAGGGCGTTGCATAGGTCTCGGCCACGACAAGGCCCGCGACGACCAGTACGCAGGCGAGGATAATGGCGATGGGGTGTTTGCGTGCAGGTGAGTCCGAAGCGAGATGTTTGGGGTTTGGTTCGGCCACGTGTGTTCCTTTCCAATTCGGCGGTCGAATAAGGTCCTAGAGAATGCGCTCTAAGCAGTATTTCTGCGGTTTGAGACCGAGGTGCTCGTAGAAGCGAAGTGCCCCTTCGTTGCAGGCCCAGACATTGAGCGTGACGTTGTGGCATCCCTTCTCGCGAGCGTAGTCAATCACATAATTGTAAAGCTTGGTGCCGATGTGCCTGGCGCGTGCTTGCTCGTCTACACACAGGTCGTCTATATAGAGGGTGTGGACGTCGGCAAGGATGTTGTCGTCAGGATGATGCTGGTGAATGCAGAATGCGTAGCCGAGGACGGGGCCTGCGAGTTCGGTCTCGTCGATAGCCACAAAGACAGGGCGCTCATCGTCGGTGATAATCTCTAGAAGCTGCTCTCCCGCGTATTTGCGCGCTCCGGGCTTAAAGAGATCCGGCCTGCCTGCGTGGTGTATCTCCAGAACCTGTGAGAGCAGGTCCTCGATGCCGGAGAGATCCTGTGGCAATGCCCTTCGAATAATCATCTTTTTATTCCTCTATGCGAACTCGTAGCCATTGATGCGGTTGTAAGCCTCGCAGAGCGTGTTCATGTTTTTCAAGATGATGTTCGTGCCGATGAAAGAGCAGATGCCGCAGCTGACGTATCCAAGCAACAGCCACAACAGAACGTCGGAACCACCCTCCTGAAGTGTGATGCCATAGCGTGGGGCGTTTGTCTGGAGGCGATTGGCAAGCTGGTATTGCCAGTAGTAGGAGTATATGCCGCAGGTAACGAGGCTCAGAAGGATGAAGAGGCCCAAGCCTGTGGTCTCCTGTCCGTCTCCCTCGCAGAGCACGTTTGCGTCCTGTGCCATGCGATAGACATACCAGAAGCCATAGATGCCGCAGGTTACCAGCGAAAGCAGGACATACATCAGAATGTCGCGGGAGGTGTCAAGAGGCCCCATGCCAGCGTTGGATACGTTGCCAGATTGTGCCGAGGGGTCGTAAGCCGACTGATCCACCGTAGCTTGCGTGTAGGGTTGGGAACGGTAGCTCTCGTACGCCTCCGCGTCGGGAGGGGTGGGGCCTTGCGCGCCGTATGCCGGCTGTTGCCAATCCGTCTGCCCGTTCCCATATGAGACGGAGGGCTCAGGGTTTTGCTGGTCGTTAGGTATGGTGTTGTAAATCTTGGTACCGCATTCCGTGCAGAAACGCGTCCCGTTGGGAAGCGACGTACCGCAGTGTGGACAAAACATGCTACCTCCTCTGGTGTCGTCCTGCGATTGAACCTGTCCTTAGAATGTGTATGTATCCGAAGAGTATAGTCCATGAATAGATTGAGTTGGAAGGTGGAGTTCGTCTCCTCAATCGCCCACAACGAGAGCGCGGATGAGGGTGAGCCATTTGGGCGTGCCGATCGAGACTACGTCAGTGGTGAGGAGGTCGGAGAAAAGCAGGCCTGCATCGTGGTGTAGGGCGAGGCGAACGACCCAAACGGCCACGAATGCGACGATAGCCGTAGAGATGAGCGTACGAAAGAGCTTTCGCGGGATTCGGCGCCGATAGGCCACAATGCCGGTGAGCTCAGGAACGCTCCAAAAGAGGGGATGGTAGGCAAGGGCAAGGTCAGGGCGCAGCGACAGGGCTGAAAGCCAGGCGCGCGTCATCCCACAGCCGGGGCACGAGATGCCCGTCATAAACTTGATGGGACAACCGATGCCCGTGGTATGTAGCACTGCGATGGCGAGGCCGCAGACGAGGAGCGCATGCAACGTACGGCGAGTCTTTCTTCGTAGGTGCAGACGCATTAATCCACCGCCTCATAGATGGCGAAGGCGCTGCTGATTTGCGCGCTTTGCTGCGAAGCTACCACGATTATGTTGTCACGCTGGTCGTTGGGTTCACGATAGCAGGGGATTGCGTAGACATGGCTAAAGACCCTGACGAGACCATCGACCAGCTGAAAGAAAGGCTCTGCGAGCTCGCCTTGAAGTGCGGAGATGATGTTGACCATGTAGAGGCCTCCGGGGACGAGGCAGGAGTCGACGATACGCAGGGCATCCGCCTCGAAGAGGGAGGTGTCGGCTACGTCAAGTGCAAAGCGGTCGTTGAGTATGGCGTCGTAGCGCTTGCCTTTGCCGATGCACGACTGCAGATACGTGAGGGCGTCAGTCTCGTAGATTTTGAGGCGCCCCGTAGCCTCCGTATGCCACTCTTGCATGAGCCGATCCAGAAAGAAGTGTTCGTAGGCTATGCGCGTGATGGCTGGGTCTATCTCGACGACGTCGATGCGCGCGTTCGGGCGGTGCGCTATCACATGCTTGGGGTAGGCGAAACCGCCGCCGCCGAGCATGAGCAAGTTGCTGGTTTGAGGGCGCGCCTCGAATAGGCAGTTGTAGAGGCGCATGTAGAGAAATGGCAGGTCACACCAGCCGTCGTCGAGATAGGTAGCCGACTGCATGGTGCCATTGAGGTCGAGTACGCGGATTGTTCGCTCGCCCCAGTACCGCTCGTAGATGCGGGCGGTGCCAAACATGGTCTCTTGTCTAACCGTGCGAGGCCGCATGAAGAGGCGGTCAAGAAGCCCTCGCAGGCTCACGAATCCTCCTCGCCCGTGGCAAGACGCGAACGAAGGTCTCGCGCGAAGCTTTCGTCGCCGTGCGAGAGGAGCGCGATGACGGCCTCGATGTCGGCAGGGGTTGGTGTCTTCTTGGGCGTGACGACGACTGGCTCAGGTTCGTCCTGCGGCGTGCGCTCGAGGCGCATGGCACGTGCGGCAAGCTGGTGGGCTATCGGCTCGCATGCCTCGATGAAGCCGTGCTCGTCAGTGACAGACTGAAAAGAGCTCACGAGGGCGGTGCCAAATTCATCGCCTTCCAAGGTGGCAAGCCACGTGCGTGCGAACTCGTATCCCTCTGCGGCTGTGCACTCGGACTCGATGAAGCGCTCGGTGAAGCGGGCAAGAAAGTTCTGGTACACCCATTCCTCTGCAGAGGAATGGGCGTCCCAGAGGAAGGGATTGGCGTCACGACAGAAGGCGTCGAGGCCAGGGGCGGGACGCTCCCAGTTGCGCCGTGCGGAGTCGTAGGCCTCCTGCACCGCATAGAAGACGTTGACGTAGATGACGAATGGGCTCCAAGGCTGTTCCTTTAGGGACATTTCGACTTCCTTTGATGATGCGTTTATTGTGCTGTGAGGTTCGTTAAGGGTGTGCGGGAGCCTAACCGGCCCATCCACCGCCGTAGAAGGCGTAGACGTCAGCCTCGCGGACTACGTCGCCCTCATGTGGCGCGTGGATCATGCGCCCGTTGCCGAGGTAGATTGCCGTGTGTCCAGCTGAGGGGAATATCATGTCGCCAGGCTGCAGCTCGTCCATGGACGTCTTCCAGTTGCCCCTCGACTGAATCCAGTCGATGAGCTGGTAGGTCGTACGGTTGCCACCCACATCGACACCGCAGTTCTCGTAGCAGTACGTGGTGAGTCCGGAGCAGTCGAAGCCGCTGGGAGACTTGCCGCCCCACACGTAGGGTACGCCGAGGTATTGGTAGGCCATGCTGATGATGTCGCTGCGAGCTCCCTCATTGCCTTGGCCTGCTGCCAGCTGTGGCTCTTCCTGCTTTTCCTCGGGAGCTGGCTTGGGTTCAGGCTCGGGCTCGGGGTCCTTCTCCGGCTCGTTCTCCTGCGCCGGCTCTTCCTCGCTGTCTTCAGCTTCGTCTTCCTCTGCGGGCTTCTGCTCTGGACTTTGAGAAGACTCTTCGGGCTTCGCTTCTGGCTCTTCGGCTGCGGGAGCGGGCTCCTCCTCGTTCTGCTCTTGCTCAGGAGCGGGTGCCTCCTCGGTCCCCTCTTCTGGCTCTTTGACCTCGTCCGTCGAATCCTCGGTCGGCGCTGGCTCAGGAGCTGGCTCGGGCGTTGGTTCAGGAGTCGGTTCAGCGGCCTCCTCCTGCGTCTCGTTCTCTTCGGGCTCCGTGGACTGCTCGTCGTTCTGGGACTCCTCAGACACCGTCTCGGAAGGCTTGGCGGCCTGCTCGTCGTCCTTCTGCGTCTCCTCGTTCGCCGCAGCGTTCTCGTCGGCCTTGGCCTCAGAATCGTCCTTGGTTGTGGCGGGCGGCGCGACTCTCTCCTCGGTGATAGCGGCCATGGCGTTCTGAACGCCATCCGTGATCACACCGTAGTCGTTCGTGGGCTTCTTGTTGGTGGTGCTGCTCTGCGCCTTGCGTGCGTTTGCCTGCGCCTCTGCGGCGAGCTGCTGCTGGACCTTTTCGTTCAGGTCGTTGTAGTAGGACTGCGCTTCTGCGATACGGTCGTTGTACTCCTCGGCATGTTGCGCAGCCTCCTCAAGCATATGCTGCTGTTCGTCGCGCTGCTCCTCCAACTCGGTGAGCTGGGTTTCGAGCGAGGTTTGCAGGTCGCGGACTTCAGTTATCTCGTTGGCGTTGCGCTCAGCTATCTTGTCCAGATAATAAACGCGGCTCACGAGGTCCTCGACGGTCTCCGCCTCGAGCAATACGGAGATGAGCGAGGCGCTGCCTGCACGATAGTTCTCGCGCATGTGCTCTGCGAGGAGGGCCTGCGCCTGGGTCAGCTGCTCCTTGGTCTCGTCAGCTTCTTGCTGACGCTCGACGATTTGCGACTCGGTGATATTGAGCTCGTCCGCACCCTTGACAAGCTTGGTCTGCACCTCGGCAAGCTGCTTTCCGTACGCATCGAGCTCCTGACGCGCAGCGGCAAGTTCGTCTACGGGAGCTGCGATAGCCGGCGTAGGAATCAGTCCGCAGGTGATGAGCGCTATTGAGGCGCATGCTGCGACGAACCGGTCTGACAGTCTCATGGTGATCCCCTTTTGGTCCGATTCTTCTGACGCTGCACAATTGTGACAGGCAAACGTGTGGGGCATGTGGGGAAGTCGTGCTTATCGGCGAATAGCGGCAAAAGCACATTTACAAAAAACCTCTGTTAGACCACCGTTGACACGAACCCAGGTTCGTAAAGGTCGTCCAGATCCACCTCGTCGGCCCAGACGCTGCCGCCCCAGTACTCGTCGAAGAACGGCTGCGGCTCGTCCCACATCGCGCGGATCCGCAGCTCGGTGGTCCCGTTGGCGACCTGCGGCGCCAGCATGCCGAGCCTGGTGGCGTCCGATCTCCTCGCCTGCTCCTCCCAGCAGAACCACGAGAGGTAGAGGGGCAGCCTCCTCGTCGAGACCCCGTTGAAGGGCGCCAGGAACGCCTCGAGCCGCGAGTGCAGGGCGTTGACCATCCCCAGCTCGTCCTCGCCGGCGCGCTTCGAGTTGTACCTGTTGTGCGCGAGCGCGCCCGCCGCCGACAGCGGCGCCACGTAGGAGCTGAGCTCGTCGGTGGACACGACGGCGCCGGCCAGCGGGACGCCCTCGATCCCGGACCTCACCTGCTCGGACCCGGCCCTCCCGCGCCCGACGAGGCGGCAGAAGCAGTCGCCGAGGTCGTTGACGCCGGTGAGCACGCAGGCCTTCAGCTTGGATAGGCCCCGCTTGGTCACTCCGTGGCCGTTGGCGTGGGGCTCGCGGGGCATCCTCACCCGAGCGCGGTCGCGGTTGCCGCTGAGCGACTCGTTCGGGTACTTCTCGTCGATCTGCACGCTGGTGCCCGGAGAGCAGCGGAAGGGGGCGAGCCTCGACCCCATCACCGAGCACACCCGCATGCGCATGTACCACGACGTCTTCAGGCACACGCCGCACCTCTCGGCCAGCTTCCTGAGGGGGAGTCCCTCGACCATGCCCTCCACGTACTCCGACCAGGTCTCCGGGCCGAGCCTGGAGAGCGCGAGCACGCCGGAGGTCTTGGCCGAGAACGTCCTGCCGCACCCGCGGCACAGCCACCTCCTGCCGCCGTCTCGGTCGCGCCCCTTGGAGACGACGTGGGTGTGCCCGCACCTCGGGCACCTGGACGGCTCCCCCTCGGGCCGTGCGGCCATCTCCTCGAAGATCGCCGCCTTCAGCGCGGCGACCAGCTCCTCCTTCAGCTGCCGGGGCAGCCGCAGTGCGTCCTGTAGTACACTCTCGTACATGGGCTCTCCTGTCCGTTGTCTTGTTTGGCGACAACAACGATACAGGAGGGCCCGGACGGTAATCAGGTGCCTAACTATGTCAACGGTGGTCTAACAGAGGTTACAAAAAAAGCCCCCGCATCTGGGACGCGGGGACGGGATTTCGGGTTTGATGCGAGTTATCGGGACGCGTCGCGGTGGCCCCTCAACACGCTGTACGTGGCTCTAGGCAACCTTGGGAGCTGCGGGAGCGTCGAAGGCAGCGCCGCAGTGCGGGCAGCGCGTGGCACCTTCCTTGACCTCCTCGAGGCAGAACGGGCAGGTGGGAGCAGCGGCCTCGGCCTCTTCCTGCTGCTTCTTGGTGAGGGCAGCGGTGGCCTCCTGGAGCTTGTTGAGCGACTTCACTATGGCGAAGACAACGGCGGCAACAATCAGGAAGTTGATGATGGCGCTGATGAAGGCGCCGAAGTCAATCTCGGTGCCGGGCACCACGAGAGAGCCAGACATGTCGGTGCCGCCGCCGGTGACAGCCGTGATGGCAGGGTTGATGATGTCGTCGGTGAGCGAGCTGACGATAGAGGTAAACGCTCCGCCGATGATGACACCGACGGCCATGTCCATGACGTTGCCCTGGTTGATGAACTCTTTGAACTCGTCGAGAAGCTTCATGATGATTCCTTTCTGTAACCGAACGAGTACATTGATGCAGCGAGATAAGATAATGACACACTATGAAGGATATGTGTAGTGCTGTTGTCAAATAGAAACGTGTATCACATGTCGAGCCAGATGGTGAAGGGGCCGTCGTTGACGAGACTCACTTTCATGTCCGCGCCGAAGACGCCCCTGCCCACGTGCGCGACGTCATCCTCTGCCAGCCCGCAGAAGTACTCGTAGAGGCGCTCTGCCTCGGCGGGTGGCGCGGCCTTCGCGAAGGAAGGCCGCATGCCCTTGCGACAGTCGGCAAGTAGCGTGAACTGACTCACGATGAGCACCTCGCCACCGACGTCGGCAAGCGAAAGGTTCGTCTTGCCCTGTGCTGCCACAGCTTCTGGGCTGCCTGCTCGTCATCGTCGGCTCCCACTCCGAGAAAGACGAGCAGACCGTGTCCGCATGAGCCGACGACCTCGTCGTCCACCACGACCTGCGCGTTCTGCACGCGCTGGATGAGCGCACGCATCTTAGCTGCGTCCCAGACCGTAGAGCTGCGTGTACTTGTCGGTGAGGTAGGTGGCGTAGTGACGAACGCTGAAGGGCTCGCCGCAGGCATCCTCGATGATCTGGCGTGGCTCCTTCGAGCGACCGAATTGCCAGACACGCTTCTTGAGCCAGGCGCGGATGGGAGCGAGGTCGCCGTTGCGGAGCAAGCCGTTCCAGTCGATGCCCTCGTCGATCATCTTTGCACGGAGCTGAGCGGCGTAGGCGTTGCCGAGCGCGTACGAGGGGAAGTAGCCGAACTCGCCCATGGCCCAGTGCACGTCCTGAAGGGCGCCCTGCGCGTCGTCGGTGGGACGCACGCCGATGTAGGACTCGTAGCGGTCGGCCCAGAGCTTGGGCACGTCGAGCGCCTTGGCCTTGCCGTCGAGGAGAAGCTGCTCGACCTCGTAGCGCACGAGGATGTGGAGAGGATATGAGAGCTCGTCGGCAGTGACGCGGATGAGCGAAGGCGAGACGCGGTTTACCGCGAGATAGAGCTGATTCGGTGTCACACGGCTCATCTGGCCGGGGAAGCGGTTGCGCATGAGAGCGAGCAGCGGGCGCATGAACGCGCGGTCGCGCCCGACGTAGTTCTCAAAGAAGCGCGACTGCGACTCATGGATGCCGCAGGACACACCGCCCTTGAGGGAGGTGCGGTTGAACTCGGGATTGACGCCTTGCTCGTAGAGGCTGTGACCGAGTTCGTGGAGCATGGTATAGACGTTGCTCATGACGTCGTTACCCACCACATGGGCCGAGGTGACGGCGTAGTTGCTCGTCATCGCATCAGAGAAGGGGTGCGGGCTCGAGGTGAGGTAGTGTGCGTCGTCGTCGATGCCCATGAGGCCGCAGATGTCCCAAGCGAGGTCCCATTGCCGGCGCTCGTCGAAATGGCCTTCGACGCAGGCGCGGCTCAAGTTTCTCTTGCTCATGGAAACAGCCGAGAGAAGCGGTACGACGGCCTGTTTGACGCGGCCAAAGAACGAGTTGTAGAAGGCGCGGTTCGTGCCGGGCTCGAACTCATCGAGCAGGGTGTCATAGGGGTGGGCGCTTGGGTCGCGTGCGAGGGCGATCTGGCGCTTGAGGTCTACGAGCCGGTCGAGGTAGGGGGCAAAGAGAACCCAGTTGGCGTCAGCCTTGGCCTTGAGCCACGTCTCGTAGGACTCGGCGGTGAGGCGAACGAACGCGGTCTGCAAGTCGGCCGGGACGCTCACGACGCGATGGCGGTCGCGAGCGAGCACGCGTACCTGCGTTGCGACGAGCTCGGGCAGCTCCTCAGCGCGCGCTTGGAGTCGATCGAGTGCCTCTCCCACGCCAGGTGCGTTCAGGAGCTCGTGGTCCTCTTCCGCGAGGACTGCCAGAGCTTCAGAACGATCTGCGCTGGCCTTGGCAGGATCGAGCGATGCGCCGAAGGTGTCTAGCTCCGTCGAGGCGTAGCGGTGGGCAAAGAGACGCCGCTCGATGCGATTGAGGGTTTCGAGGTCCTCAGCGAGTGTCGGTAGGGGAGTGTCGGGCTCGGATGCCGGTTCGGGCGCTGGTTCGTTCTCGGCCTGATCTGCGGGGCTGGTGGCCTTCTCGTCGGCTTCGTCGGCTTCGCCGTCCTCCGGTGATGCCGTGGGTGCCGCCTCTACCTGTGGTGCCGCATCGGGTTCATCTTGCTCGTCTTCTATCGTTGGCAGCTTGGATGGGTCTAGCTTGGATTCGACGTCAGTCGTTATGGTTTCGGGGAACACCTCGCTGACGGGCTTTGCCTTCGCCTCTGCCACGGCCGCCTGGAAGTCGCTTACCGCGCGCATCACGGACTTCATCATCGCGTCGATCTCGTCCTCCTGCGTCGTGGCGACATCGTGCATCTTTTCAGCCGCTGCTTGAGTTCGAGTTTGGGCGGTGGGTTCTTCCGTCGGTGCGTCTTCATCGACCTTTGAAGTGACCTCAGGTGCGGTCTTTACCTCGGGCTCGTTGCCCTCCAAGGGTTCGGCGTCTCCCGCGAGTTCGTCGTCCTCAGCGGAGCCGACGCTCTCTGCCGCCACGGCTTTCGGTGTGGGTTCGGCCGTATCCAGTGGCTCGATATCCGGCGTGGTGTCGATGATCGGATTCGGTAGAGGTGCCGACTCAGCTTCGGAATCGAGCTCTGGTTCTAGTTCCTGCGCGGCATCTGCGTCAGCGTCGGTCTCCAGCTCTGGTTCTGCCTGCTCTGTGGGCTCTGCATCCGCATCGGATTCAAGGGCTTCTCCCGGCTCGGACTCTGGCATGACTTCGGGCTCGAGGTCCTGCATCGGCTCTGGTGCCGACTCCAGCTCCATCTCCGTGTCGGTCTCGAACTCCTGCGCGGGCTCCAGGATTGCTTCGGCCTCGGGCTCTGGCCTGAGTACGCGTACGGAACCGGGCTCGTTCATCGGCTTGGCAGCTCGTTTGGGCGGGGTGCTAGACCTCACGGCCACTTTGTTTTCAATCTCGCGCACTGGCCGGCGCCTGCTCTCCTCTGCAGGCTCGGCATCGTTGCCCTGCCTCTGCATCTCTCGCTCTGTGGTTGCAGCTTTGTCAGCTCGCCTGCGCGTCCCCTTCTTTCTGGGCCTCTCTTCTGAGTCGGCATCATCTGCGGGTTCGGTGTCGCGGCTGTCCCTCTCCGCGACGCGGCTGGGTGTGGGATTCAAGAGAAACGCGGGAATGTTGAGCTGCGTGCTCTGGCTGTTTGATGATTGCGGCATGCTCCACGTCCTTATCGGTTGCCAAACGTTGCTCGTACCAGTGTACATCGTAGTATGCCGCGAAACACACTTGAGGTTGCTTTTTGTGCTAAGGTGAGCGCGTTCCGTTCGCCGTGTGTGGTTGGGGGCTTATGTCCAAAGACCGTCTTGCCGCGTTTACCGATGCGGTCATCGCCATCATCATGACCATCCTCGTGCTGGAGTTGGATAAGCCAGCCGCTCCGACGGTTGAGGCGCTATGGGATTTGCGAGACGCGTTCTTTGCCTATGCGCTTTCTTTCTGGTGGCTCGGGTCTTTCTGGGTTAGCCATCACAACATATGGCATGACGCGGAGCAAATCGACTCGAAGGTGGTCTGGTGGTCGATGCTCGTCATGTTCTTTCTCTCACTGGTGCCCTACACTACGAGACTGGTGAGCGCGGACTTTTACGCTACCGCCATGCAGGGGTTTTACGGTGTGGTGATTTTGGCCTCTACCGTGTCCTACGCGCAGCTCATCAAGGCGCTTGGCGCCGCAAATGCCGATGTGAAGGACTATAAGGCCGTCTGCGACCACTACGTATGGCTACTCAATATTGACTGCATCATCAAATGCGTCGGGTTCTTGTTTGCCGTTTCGATTTGGCCACCTGCCATGATGCTCGGCGTCATACTTGCCGCGTTGTTCTTGCGCAAAATGCGCGGAAGAGAAGATTTCTGAGCCACTCGTAAGAGACGCAACGGAGGGGTTTGTCCGATCTGGGACCAAACACCCTTCGTTGCGCTTGTGTGCTGGATGCTACTCGGCGGCGTCAGTGGCTGTTTCGTCGCTGGATGTGGGTGCGGGCTCAGTAGCTGGAGTGTCCTCGAGGCTCGCAGTGTGCTCTGTCTCCGCTGCGTTTTCGGTGCTTGTCGCAGGATCCTCAACTGCGGTGTCTTTGCTTTGCGTGGTCGCTGCCGCCTGAGTGGCATCTGCCGCCTGTGTGGCGTCGCTCGCCTTCGCTTGGGTTTCTTCGTTCTTCGTTTGATCGTCCTTGTCCTTGGCTTGGCTGTTTGCCTCCTTCGCGTGGCTGTCCTCTACCTTCGCTGCTGCAGGCAACGACTGCTCTTCTTGCTGCTGCTCGGAGAAGTTGGTTTGGTTGGGATCTGACTTTCCGCCGCCGATGTTGGCTGTGTCGCTCTTTACGGTAGAGGGAACCAACGAATCAGAATCGGCAATCTGCAAATAATCGGAAGAGGATTGCTTTTGCGGGTCGAGGGGCGACACAAAGCGCTCGCCGAAGTCAAAGAGGATGGAGCCGTTGGGATGTTCGTCTTCGGGTAACTGGTTGTCTAGGGTGAGCATGTAGTTCAGGAAGCTTTCCACAAAGGGGAGCGACTCGGGGCAACCCCCGTAGCGGCCGTCTTCCAGTTTGGGGCCAAATACAAACTGGTCTTCGAAGGACTTGGTGTCTGTAAAGATGGGCTGCCCGTTCTCGTCTTTGGGTGAGAGAGCGTTGATGAGAGAGTCTAGCGTCGCGTTGTCCTCGTGCATCCACCTGAGAAGGGAGTCCAAACCGCCGCGAAGCATGTTTGCATCCACTGTCGTCACACCGTTGACCGTTCGCACTGATGACTCGCCATCGAAGTTGTAGCGCGTAGCAAGCTCGCTGAGGTATAGAGTCGCGAGGTAGCCCGACACGTAGCGACTTGCTCCAGTATCGATGGTTCTACCTTTATCGTCTTGGCCTCCGACGCTGCAATCGAGTCCGAAGTACACATCCGTGCCGTCGCTATACTTCGCGCCCAGGTAGTTATCGAGTATGAGCTGCTGCGTGAAGCTGGGGTTGAGGGTTGTGGTGCCATCGGCATTTACTACGTTGCGGAGCATTTGGAATATGTCGTAGCGGAACTGGTAGTTGTTTTCCGTGGTGGTGGCAGTGCCTTCGATAAACCATTGGGGGTACTGCAAGAGTCCGAAACGAGCGCTCGCCCCTGGTTTGATGAAGTTGTTATGGGAGTCGGTCAATATATCCTGCAGGTCCGTGCCACCTGCCATGCCGGTGCGATTGTAATCATACATAAGAGCGTGGAACAGCTCGTGTACCAAGGTGTTGCAAAGAGTGTCGATGGCATCGGCATCTCGTACAAAGGCATATTTGCCTGTCTCTTCGTTGCGTATGGGTTTGCCATCTGAATCTTTCTGCAGCAGGCTTTCGACGTTTACAGCCATCATGTAGCAGAACTTGGGCTCGCCGTTTACGCTTGTGGCAGTTCCGGATACGTAGGCGAGTGCCTCGGGCGAGTCCTCGTGTTCCGGTTTACCGTCCTTGTCGCCATGCTGGTAGTAGATATAGAGGCTTATCTCCTTGCCAATCTCGCCGTTGTCGGCCGCTTTGCGGATGGAGGGGTAGCTGTCGAGAAGAAGCTCCACCGCCTGCGGCTCCAAATAGTTGGAAATGAAGTCGATGAGCCACATGAGGTCTTCGTCGGTGAGCACATCGCGGGCGGTCTGTGCGCAGTGGATTTCTACTACTGTGCCTTCGCCTCCGAGTCCGGGGACTTCTTCGTCATTTGCTTGCTGCTCTTGTTGTGCCTGCGTGATGTCGGCGTTGCCTTCATGAGCGACTTGGTTCGAAGCTTCTGCCACGTGGGAGGTGGCGGCGTCGGCGCTCGAGGCATGTGCAAACAAGTCTTTGAGCGACGCGGGGATGATGTAGGTGATGCCCGTGGAGGCCTCGTAGACGGATATGATTTCCTGCGTGCCAAACAGCGCGGTGAGCGAGTCGGAGAGCGTGACCGTTGCAGTGTTGCTTTCCAGTGCGTAGCCCTCCGGCACGACGAAGGCAAGTGCGGGAAGGTATGTGTGGCCCTCATCAGCGGTATCGGTATCCTTTTGCAGGTCGTCGCGCACCCAGATTACGGGTATATCCCAGGTGTCGTCGCTTGCGGTGGAGACGAGGGCCTCCTTGTCAAGTGCGGTGTCGGTGGCAGGCTCGTCCACGCCATCGATAAAGATGTCGGTGACCGCTTTAGCCTGTGCGGTTGCCTCGGTGTGGTTGTCGACCTCGACCGTGCGTTGCTCCGCCAGCGCCACAGAGGGCAGCAGGCTTTGTAGCGCAAGCATGAGGGCGAGGAAGTAGGCGATGAATCTGTTGGTTTTCGTGTGCTTCATACCCGATCCTTTCTCGTTGGTGGCTACCAGTATAGCCTGACTGCTTTCCCACAGTGGGATTGTGGTCAGCATTCCCGGCATCTGTAGCAGGCGGAGTTCTTTTTTGTCTTGTAACTTGAACTTCTTTCTTCGAGTGCTATGCTTTGTTCAATTTCGAACCAAAGCAGATGGTTCAAAATTGAACTCGGAGGTTCAAAATGGCTCAAAGCCCTTTTGCCGCGCGCCTGCAGGAGGCGATGGCGCAGCGCGGATACAAGCAAGTTGACCTGCTGCGTCTTGCGGACGAGCGGGGGCAGAGACTCGGAAAGAGCCAGGTCAGCCAGTACGTGAGTGGCAAGACGACACCACGTGCCGAGACCTTGGCACTTCTGGCCGACCTGCTCGGCACGAGTGAATCATGGCTTCTGGGCGCAGAAGACGAACGCCTGTCAGACCAAGAACCAGCGCAGGATCACGTTACCCCCACAGACTCCAAACCAACGAACCGAAAGGAAGGCGTCATGCGCAAGTTCAAGAAATCCTCGAAGCTCGATTATGTCTCCTACGACGTGCGCGGTCCGGCGCTCGACGAGGCCCATCGCATGGAGGAGGACGGCATCCACATCCTCAAGCTCAACATCGGCAACCCCGCGCCGTTCGGCTTCCGCACGCCCGACGAGGTCGTTCTCGACATGGCGACTCAACTGCGTGAGACCGAGGGCTACTCTGACAGCCGCGGGCTCTGGAGCGCGCGCAAGGCCATCATGCAGTATGACCAGATCAAGCACATCCCCAACGTCACGATGAGCGACATATATACTGGTAACGGCGTTTCCGATCTCATTAACCTCGTGATGCAGGCGATGGTGGAGAGCGGCGACGAGATTCTTGTGCCTAGCCCTGACTATCCACTCTGGACCGCCTGCGTGACGCTGGCCGGAGGCCATGCCGTCCACTATCTCTGCGATGAGCAGGCCGAATGGCTACCCGACCTCGATGACATGCGGGCAAAGATCACGCCCAATACCAAGGCCATCGTCATCATCAATCCAAACAACCCGACCGGCGCTCTCTATCCGCGCGAGATCCTGGAAGAGATCGTTGACATCGCACGCGAGCATCAGCTCATCATCCTCTCCGATGAGATTTACGACCGTCTGGTCATGGACGGAGGAGAGCACGTGAGCATCGCAAGCTTGGCGCCGGATCTCTTCTGCATCACATTTAACGGCCTGTCAAAGAGCCACATGATTGCGGGCTGGCGTATCGGCTGGATTTCCATCAGCGGGAACAAGCGCCTGGGCCGCGACCTCATGGAGGGCATCAACGTGATGAGCAACATGCGCCTCTGCTCGAACGTGCCTGCGCAGTCCATCGTTCAGACGGCCCTCGGCGGGCATCAGTCCGTGAAGGATTACGTCGTGCCGGGCGGGCGCGTGCGCAACCAACGCGATTTCGTATACGAGCGTCTTTGCCAGATTGACGGAGTCAGTGTGGTCAAGCCCAAGGCGGCGTTCTACATCTTCCCGCGCCTCGACCCCGAGAAGTTCAACATCACGGACGACACGCAGTTCCAACTTGATCTGTTGCAGGAGCAAAGAGTGCTCATCGTTCCGGGCAAGGGCTTCAACTGGGAGAAGCCCGGCTACTTCCGTATCGTCTACCTGCCTCGTCGTGCCATTCTCGGAGAGGCCCTCGACAAGCTCGAAACCTTCCTGCGCTACTACCGGCAGTAGGCTTTCTTCGGGACGCCCGCGCTACGGGCGCCATTCTCTTCCGGCGCCTTTCTCGGGCGCCTTTTTTCTCGGAGCTGCGTCCTTCTGGTGTCCGTTCTCCCTCCCACGCCGCCGCCAAGCCGCCGTGCCGCCCGGAACCCGCGTCGGCGAGCCACCCGGAATCCCGTGCTGCCGCCGTGCCGCCCGGATCCGCTTGCCGCCGATCGAATCTCCGTGCTGTCGTCAGATCGCTAAACTACACACGGTTTCTCTTCAAGCTGAAATTTGGCCCGATATTTATTCAGATTATGTCATTATTGAGATACGAAAGAGAAACCGTGTGTAGTTGGGGGTGGGGCGAAAGGGCTCAAGAAGAGAAACCGTGTGTAGTTTGGAGCGAGGAGCGAGTGAAATCCTGGGGTGAGCTATAGACTGCTGTGGCTTAAAACCAGGGAGGTGACGCGATGTCGAAAAAAGCGAAGAATGACGGGCGGAGAAACGACCTTGGCTATGCGTTCATCAGCCACAGCTCGGCGTGCGAGGCGTTGCGTACGAATGGCGTGAACCATCCCCGATGGCCGGATGCTCCGAGGCTGCTTCCGACACATGGTGGTTGCGTAGCCAGGCAACGCGAACTTGCGCGAGTTGCACGGGCTGAGGATTTCGACGAGCTCGGCATCGTGAGCCGTCCTGTTGATGTTCTCGTGCCAAACAACCAGTTGCGTAGCAAGGGAAAACAAGCCCGAACACACTCATGGTTTAATCTGTTGCCGCCGCATAGTTTGTTGCGTATGAGCTCGCATGTGTTGGTGAGTTCACCGGAGTTTACGCTGCTACAGCTCGCAAACATCTATATCCGACAAGAAGACAGCATTGATCGCTCGGTCGCGTATCTGCGTGCCGAACGCGAGACGCGAGGAATTCTTGGCATTGACGGCAAGCCGGAGTTCGAGGATTTCAGGCGCTGGGATAAGATTGCTGCTCAAGTGCAGGTTGCGCAGGTCGCCATGGAGTTCTGCGGTATGTATCGCTTGCCAGTTGGACCGAATGGAAAGACTAAGTACAAGTGTCAACAGCTGACTTCCATTGAGGCGATTCGGGGGTTTATCGAGAGCATTCCACCGACGAATACTTACAAGCATTCAACGGCTTTCAAGTCGCTCGATGTTTTGTTGCCGTGGGTCTTGGAGCACTCACGCTCGCCCATGGAGACGTCGATGGCGTTAATGTTGACGCTGCCTGTCGAGTGCGGCGGATATGAGCTGCCAAAGCCGAAGCTTAATGCCACACCTGAGCGCTTTGGAGAGCATGAGGTCGAGGCGGACCTGCTGTGGGAGGAGGCTAAGCTCGTCTTGGAATACGACAGCAAAGAATTCCATGCTTCCAAAGGTGCGGACAAGATTGATGCCGACATTGAACGTGCAAATCGCATGCGTGCCGTAGGGTACAAAGCGCTCGAGGTTACGCCTGGTCTTGCGATGAATCACTATAAGCTCGATACGCTAGCCAGACAAATCGCGGGTCTCCTTGGAGTGAGCTTGAGGGAGGAGGACCACGTCGTGCTTTTCAGGAGGTCGATGCTGCACAAGCTCCTCTTTGCAACGGGCGATCCGAGCTGACGAAGTTGCTTTCTGCGCGAGCCGGGCCCCGCGCCGCCGTGCCGCCCGGATTCCCGCGCCGCAGTGCCTCTAACCTACACACGGTTTCTCTTGAAACTGAAATTTGGCCCGATTTACATTCAGAATATGCCATTATTAGAATAAGAAAGAGAAACCGTGTGTAGTTGGGGGGTGGGGCGAAGGGGTCCGCGAAGAGAAACCGTGTGTAGTTAAGAGTTGGAAACAAAACCCTTCGCGTCGAATTCAAGGCCTGCGAGCGCAGCGCGTGCTTCTTCCTCGCCGCGAGTCGTGAGCTTGGGCCAGTCGTTCGCGGTGCCCGTTATGAGTCCGCGACTGCGAAGACGTGCGAAGGCGGTGGTCAAGGCATCGCTCTCACCATTCTGCGAGCAGAGATAGAGGAGGGCGAGTGCGAGTTGGTCAATTCCGACCGCTGCTCTTTGCGCAGACCCCTTCGTTTCGGCCTTTGAGTTGGTGAAGAATTTCTCCCGCGGGCTGGGGTCGGATTGCGGGCTTGCCGCGCCGGCCGTGTCGGAGGCCGTGCCTCGGTATGCGGTGGCGCGAAACTCTCCCTCGTCAGTCGTGCCAGAGCCTGTGCCTCTCGTCTCGGGTCGCAGGCTCTGAGCGACGAGCGCGTTGATGTCGCCGGGAAGCTCGGTCCTGCGCGCCGCGCCCTCGCACTCCTCCTTCCAAAGAGGCATCTGCGCATCGATGGTTGCCTCCAGTTCGTCGAGAGCGTCTTCGTCCACGTGGTGTGCTTCGAGCATGCACCGATAGAAGCGCACGAGCGAAGTGCCGCTCTGCTCGATGGCTGCCGGACTTGCCCACGAACAATGCTCTATAACGTAGCCTTCCATGAAGTCATCCACGAGATAACAGCCCATCTCGAGGCTGTTGTCATCCTCGTAGAGGAGGTATTCGGTGAGAAAGCAGCTTGCGTTGCGCATATGCCGGCGTATCGAGCGGCTCGAGGATCCCGCTGCGGACAGCGCCGCTTCGAACTCGGCGAGGTAGCTCTCGTAGATGCGCCCTTGTTTGCGGAGCGTCGTTTCCAACTCGGTAGCGTCAGCATGCATGGCACGTATCCTTTCTGCCTCACGTCGTCGCGCGATGCCATCAAGGCTCGCTTCGTTCGTTAGTCTTGAGTGATAGTATGATAGGCCTGAGAATGGCTGCAAGTCGGCGTGAGAAAGCGAGACGCAATGAGCGCAGACTACAAAAAGATGGTAACAATGGATTCCTCTGGTTTCGTGGTCCTGGCGGACTACGTCCCGAGCATCATTCAGGAGATTCGCTATCACTCTACTTACAACTTTGTGGGCGACCGTATCGACGGTTACGAGGAACCCTGCGCTCTCATCACCAGGGAGGCGGCGCGGGCGCTCAAGGACGTCAGCAACGAAATGGCCGTGCGCGGTCTGCGGCTCAAAGTTTTTGACGCGTATCGTCCCGCTCGGGCGGTCAAGCATTTCGTCCTGTGGGGCATTGAGGACCTTGACCTGCGCATGAAGCCCTTCTTTTATCCGGACCTCGACAAGACGGACCTTTTTTCCAAGGGCTACATCGCGAGTCGGTCAAGCCACAGCCGTGGCAGTACCGTAGACCTTACGCTGCTTGACATGATGACTGGCAAGGAACTCGACATGGGCAGCCCGTTCGACATGTTCAGCGAGGTGTCGCATCCCGACTACAAGGGGATTACGAAGGAGCAGTACACGAATCGCATGCTCCTGCGCAACATCATGATGCGCAAGGGCTTTGAGCCTATCGACTGCGAATGGTGGCACTTTACGCTCAAGGATGAGCCATACCCGGATACGTACTTCGATTTCCCCGTCTCGTCGGAGTATCTGAGGCGCTAAGAATCCACGCGCAGCTCGTCGCCGACCACGCGCAGCGTACAGGTGGCTATATGGTCATGCCGGTAGTAGTCGCCCTGGAGGTATCGCACAACTAAATATGGTCCTTTGTCATCGGTCCCAGACTCGATCTCGTCGATTTCGTAGGCGCGCTCGATGTAGCCGCTCGCGTCCAACTTGTCGCCAAAGACCCTCACCGAGAGCGAGCTTGGTGCCTCGTCGCCGTTGTCGCAGAACTCGACCCACATGTGCTCGCGTGTGCCGTCTCCGTCAGCATCCCAGAGATAGGCGCCATTCTCGTAGGGGACCTTATCGCCGAGCAGAGCCTCTTCCTCCTCCACAGCGGCGGCAAGACCGCATCGTCGGCGAAATCGGCATACTCGCAGCCGAGAAACGGAAACGCGATAATCTCGGAATAGGAGTCAAAGTCAAAGATGATCGCGCCTTGCCCCTCGTCGCGTGCGGCGGGTGCGTCGAGGTCGATGTGCAGGTCACAGAGGGCATTCCACGTCTCCGTAATTATGTGCTCGTCATGGGCATAGCCCGTCGTGCCACTCGGGTCATAAAGCTTGAGGCTCTTGGGCAGCTCAGCGCCTTCTTTCACTCCTTGATTGAAGCGATCGAAACTCGCGTAGCGTTGGCTCATGTATTCAGCCATGGTCACTGTACCCGAAAGCCCGTATGGCGAGGTCCTCTGGTCCGCCTTCTGCGAGGGTTGCGCGCAGCCTACCAGCGCGAGGAAAAGGAGGGCGATAAGTGTTGCGATACGCTTCACGCTAAGACCTCGCTTTCTCATCACGTACTACCACAGCTTGCGGAAGGCAACGATATTGCGGTCTTCGTCGCGTATGTAAGTCATGTCGTCGACCTTGGCGCCCGCGAGAGCGATGCCCATGCCTGTGACCTCGTCACCCACGCCCTCTTTGGGACCGTCCCAAGAGAGTGGATTGAAGGGCACACCCCAGTCGGTGATGCTGATGATAATTCCGATAGGGTTGGGACTGTACAGGTAGTTGAGCTGCACCTTGTTGGTCTTGTCGTCTTCGAGGTAACCGTGCTGGCAAATGTTCGTAAATAGTTCCTCGACGGTAAGGTCTATGTGTGACTGTGCGAGTTCGGGGCACTGGAGCTGCGAGAGTTCGAAATGGAGTTGCCGCTTTAGGATTGCGAGTCCCTCGATTGTTGCAGGTACCTCGATGTTGCCCGACACCTCTGGCGGCACGCCATACTCGAGGCTGAGTATTGTTATGTCATCCGACTGCTCGGCTCCGCGGGCCCAGCGCCTGACGTCGGCCCTCAGCATCTCTACCAGGACGTGGGGGTGAAGGTCGGCGTGGTTGTTAAGGAATTCCTCGAGGTGGTCATTGCCATATTCCTCCTCATCGACCGAGAACGCCTCGTTTACTCCGTCGGTGTAGAGCAGCAGCTCGTCTCCCAGCTCGAGCGTGAGCGACGTTTGGCGGTATTTTGCTGTCTCGAAGGTGCCGAGGAAGAGGCCACCTTTTTTCTTGAGCCATTCCCACTTGCCATTATGGCGCAGCAGCGGGGGATTATGTCCCGCATTTACATAGGTGAGCCGGCCAGTAGTGTAGTCGAGCGTTGCCGCCCACACCGTCACGAACATCCCCGCCTCGTTGCCCTGACATAGGTTCCAATTTGCGCTGTGGACAGCCTCGGCGAGGTTCATACCGCTCCTCATGTAGTTGGCGAGCTCAGATTTCGCCGACATCATAAAGAGCGATGCCGGTATGCCCTTGCCGCTTACGTCGGCGATGAGAAAGCCCAGCGTATGGTCATCAATTAGGAAGAAATCATAGAAGTCGCCACCGACCTCGCGTGCGGCATTCATGGAGGCGTAAATGTCAAAGGCATGTATTTCAGGGAATGGTGGGAAGGTGGTGGGGAGCGCGGACTGCTGGATGGCCTTGGCGGTAGCCAGATCGCGCTCGATACGTGCGCTCTCGGCAGCGATTGCGTCGCGAAGTGCGCCTACGGTGCGGTTGATGTCATCGGAGAGGGATGCGAACTCCGTACTGTCGCGCACGTCCACCTTGGCCTCCAAGTCACCGGAGGTTATCTTTTGAAGCGTGCCGTTCACTTCCCAGATGCTGCTCACGACGACGTGGTGTATCAGCACGTAGATGGCTGCAAACAGAGCAGCGAAGACGATGACCTCCATGAAGGAGGTGACGAGTACGGCGAGATCGCGTGCCTCTAGCGCTTCTTCGACGGGCAGCATCGCGACCATGCGCAGACCCTCCACATCCTCATGCATCGCATAGTATTTCTTGCCACGGTAGCTCGTCTCGAATACGGTGCTCACGGGAATGGAACCCGCATTTCGTAAAATTCTGGCGTTATCCTCCTTGCTGAGCACGATGTCGCCTCGCGTTCCCACCAATTTGTCGTTTTCATCAAAGACGACTAGAAAGCCTACGGATCCAACGTGACGATTTGCTACCGACGCCTGTACCTGTGAGGCGATGTCGCCCAAGAAGCGCTCAGAGTCATATCCCACCTGGACGAAACCGCCATGAATTCTGACTCCTGCGTATTTGCGTAGCTGGGTTTCGTCGATGGTCATGGGTTGATATCTCTGTACGTAGCTTTCAGATCGCCCGTTGGGCAGAAGGTCCAGAAAGGCTCTGGATTGCTGGCCGGAATGCATGTCGAAGCCAACGAGGTAATCTTTATTGCTCGCTACGATGATTCCGCTCTTGTCTATGACGCTGATCTCTGCCACGTCGAGCGCCTCGGCAATCTCCGCGAGCTGTTCGTTGGTGGCTTCAGCTACGGTCGGGACTAGTAGGGCTACTCCTTCCGTGATATCGAGCAGGTTCGTGTCTGAGGCGTTATGGATGTCCTCTCTCACGTCACGAATCTCGAGTTCAAGCGTTTCAGTCGTCTCCGAGATGGTGATGCTCTGTTGCAGCATGAACGTAAATCCCACCGTCGCGATGAAACCCACCGCGACAACAGCGAGCATTCCAGACTGGATGGTTTGTGATATGTCGCGTGTAGTGTGGGCGCGACGAATGCTTTGTCCACTTGCGATGGCGATGGCGGCTCCTGCGAGTGCCACCGAGATGCCATTGCACGAGATCATGGGCACCGAGCAAGCCTGCACTACCTTGAAGGCGTGCGACGCTTGGTCGAAGTTAGTGAGGAAGACGAGTAGAAGGTGCAACACCTCAGCTACCATGCCGACTGTAAACGCGAGCGGCCAGCTGGGCTTCTTGTTGTTGAAGACGATGCGATTGAGGAGGGCGGCGTAGAAACCCACGGCGATGGTGGCGACGCTGCATGCGACGCGCGTGAACATGCCCCGTCCCCAGTACACCGAGAACCAGCGCTCGACACCGCCGATTATGCCCGCGATGATGCCAGCCGGGCTTCCGAAATATAGGCCAGCGACCATGGGCGCCGCATCGCGTACGTTCATTGTCGCATCGTGCGCATTGATGCCGAATTCCGTGCCAAAGACGGCGATTACTCCAAATACGATGCCATAGAGTATCTGGCGTGGCCAGTAAGCCATGCGACTGAGTGGCGAGCGCTGGGAAAGCACGGTGAGCATGACACCTGCAAACACGGGCAGGAGCGTGGCAAAGGCGAACTGAAAGATAATTATTGCGGTACGTGTAGCAGCCATGGAAACACGCTCCTTGCGTAACGGTTTATGTCTCAAGCTTAGCGTATTTCGACTATTATTGCGTGTGCCGAGCGTGATAAGTGTCATGGCCCGCAGTTTTACCGGGAACCCTTATTACCCGCCCCTTCTTGCTTGTGTTCTACCATGATGAAGCTATGCGCAAAGATCGAAGGGGACACTTTGACATGACGGTTTGGCATTGCCAGAGTCCATGCTTGGGGCGGATGGCTCAGAGGCTCCCAGAGGCCCGATAGACCAGACGAAGGTTATTTGAGACGTGCGGCAGACAAAGTGGGCCTTAGAACGTGCTTCAGATATTTGCGCAGGTAGAAGGCCTCGTTTTTTGTGATGCGACCTTGGTCGGATTAGTCACCACACACATTTTTTATGTCCTATCGAACTGATGGACAAACCGCATACGCAAAAGCGCAGGTAAACGACCATGGAAATGGGTGTGATTTCCCCAGTCGACGGATATGACACCAAAAAACGAGGCCCTTGACCTCGACTTTTTGTCGGAAGGATTCGACCTGGATGGGCGAAAAGCGATTAAAAACCGGCTACCTATGTGATACTTTTGGTTTTCCAAACTCAAGAATATCTGGAATTATAAGTTATACAACTAGATAGGTAGCCGGTTTTTGTAGTGCGGTGTCACCGAAAAGACCTAAGCCATCGAACCGAGAGTTTTTGTCCATCGTCTCTACATCCTTGAGCTGATAGGTGCTCTCCGAGAAAGCGCCGACTCAGATTTGGCTCCTCAGTCCTGGCGTGTAGGCGCAGTCCGTAGGATATGGAGCAGGACATATGCGTACGCAGACCGAGGCGAGAATGCTCAATGGCGCCCTCAGGTCGGAAAGGGGAGTCATCGTGCATACTTGCCGCTAATGAGAAAGGTTTCCGCGATCTGCATGCGGATTACTACACTTGCAGTTGCGAGGCATGGGTATTTACAGCCGTTCTGCATACAGTGTGTCGAACCGTGTAGCGAATCTGAAAAGTATTTCTAAAAACTTCAGAAATCTTCTATCATTGCGGACCGTTTTATGATACTTTAGTTTAGATTATATCAATGTGCAGACTGGGCACATTTGTATGGTCGGATTGTAAGGCGGTTTGGGATCGAAAAAGGAGTGACACAATGGAACCGAAGCACAGACCCAAGCGGCAAGCCACGCGCCTGGAGCGCTTTCTGAGCGTTTTCGGCGCCGTGGTCCTCGTGATGAGCCTCCTGCCAACCCAGGGGTTGGCGGAGGCGCGTGACGAGTTCGCGTCGGCGTTCGGCCTGTCGGGGGGAGGTGAGGACAGGGCGACCCTTCGCGTCGAGGGCGACGGCAGGGAGGCCGGAACCCTCAGGGTAGCGATAGACCAGCTGGGCGTGCCAGAGGGCACGGAGCCGCCGGCGTGCGCCGTCACGGTGCG
>ONMP01000049.1 GCA_900318935.1 uncultured Actinomycetes bacterium | reverse complement strand
ACGGAACCAACGACGCGTCGGCGATGCGATCGGACTTTATGGAGCGTCTGCCCAAGATAGCGGCCGACCAGCTGGAGGTGCTCTACTTCCTCCAACGCTTTCTCATGCGGTCGGGTGCGGACCCCAAGCTGATGGACCTCTTCCAGGCGTGGAAGGCGGGCAATTGGGGATTCCTGGAGACGCGTTATGCCTACTGGCGTATGCAGGCGACGTGTAACTCATAAGGTTTATACAGGCGAGGAGGCACGCGATGATCGATCTTGATGAGCGTGTGAGGGTAGTGCAGCGTTGCGTGGCGGGTCCCGTCTACTGCGACGCGGACCGCAAGGCCATGACCGTCTATCTGGCAGTGCAGCTGCCAACGCACGTCGACGTGTCGGCGCTCGACAGGGCACTGGCAGACCTGCAAGAGCGCTTCGGCTGCATCCGACAGCTGGTGGTGGAGGTGGGAGGTGCCTACTACTATGCCCAGACGGACGAGCCGCTACATGTCGAGGTGGCAGGTGATGCGGACGACGACGCTGCGGACGATGGCCAGGCGTGGGTGGAGCGACTGAGCGAGCCTGTCTCCAACTCGGATGCGGAGCTACCTGGCGTCATGCGGGGCATTCGCGTGCTCACGGGCGGCAAGACCGTCGTTGTCGCCATGAACCATGCGCTCATGGATGGCGGTGCGCTCCTTTCGCTCACCACAGAGCTGCTCGAGAGCTATGCGGAGTACAGCGCTGGCGAAATACGGTCCGCATCGCCCGATCGAGCGCCCACGCTTTCCGAGACGACATTCGAGGCGCTCGAGCTGCCGGTTGGCTCGGACTGGACACCCGTGGCGGGATATGGGAACGGCGCGTTTGTTCCTCCTGCCGACATGGGCAGACTTGACGAACTTGTCGAGCTGACGGTGCCCACGGCCTCCGTGCTCTCCCTGTGCAAACGGTTGGGCGGCTCGCCAGCCACGTTTTTCACGGCACTGATAGCCCACGCAATTCGCGAGAGCCATCCGCACGATCCGCACCGACATCTGGTTGCCAGCATAGCCATCGACTACCGCACGCTCCTCGGGTGCGAAAACACGATACGAAACGCCAGCTGGACGGCGGCCTTCGACCTGGATGACGCCGCATACAAAGAGATGGGTTGGCAGGAGCGGGCAAAATGGTTGAGGACGGAGATCGGCAAGCGACGTGACGTCCGCTACGCCAAGGGATGGATTAAGACCGAGCGGGCAATCAACGTGATGTCGTCGCGGCTGCAAAAGAAGCGCCTCCACGACATGGGAGAGACGTCCGCCCAGCAGTCCTTCATGCTCACCTATCTGCGACTTCCTGATTCGCCGGCTTTCGAGGGGTCAAAGGTCTGCTTCTCCGGGTTCTCCCTTCCTTCCGACATGACGCTTGTGGAGTATGCCGGCAGCTTCCATCTGTTCTTCATCCCCCTTCAGAGGCAGGACGACTTCCTCGCCGCCATGGACGAGGCTGCCGCCGAGGTCGGCCTCGCATTTGAGAGAGACCGGCTGCGCAAGCCCTCCATTCACTTCGAGGTATCGGCGCTGCAGGCCAGCGGGCCATGCGTGTTCTTTGCCTGCGATCCCACGTCCCAAGATGTGGAGGCACTTGCCGCCGAGATGCGCTCGTACGTCGAACGCGGATATCGTGTGCGCGTCTACACGAGCTCCCGCCTCGCGTCTCTCGTCGAGGAAGCCGGCGCCGCCTGCATCTCCTGCGACCCCATATTCTCAGGCTCGGATGCCAGTGGCGCCGTGAGGGCAGATGAGCTGGAGGACATGCTGCGCCAGGACGTGCGGGTGTTCGAACCTGAGTGTCTGGTGGCATCCGAGAGCTGTACGTGGGCCGCCCCCTTGGCAGCCAAGCTTGGCCTGCAACTCGAGCGCCACCCTAGGACACGCCTCTGGTCGGAGCTCTGGAACACTGACTCCTACGACGATTCGCTCACGTTGCAGGACCTCGCCTGGGCGACCTTGAACGCGTCTGGCACGGCCATCGTATGTGGAGGACGCCGCATGTCGTATGCGGACTTTCACCACACGACCACACGCATAGCGTATGCGCTGATCGAGAGAGGCCTCAAAGCCACGGACGTGGTCGCCATCCACATGAGGCGCGACGAGCGGCTTCTCTGCGCCATGTTCGGCATCATCAAGGCGGGTGCTGCCTATCTTGTGCTAAACACGGACTGGCCCGAGCAGCGCCTGCGCTATGTGGTCGAAAACTCCGATGCACGCTACGTGATCGCCGATGAGGTGCCACGAGATTCCCAGGTATCGGCAGAGACGATCTCCTACCAACGGCTGGTTGAAAAGCCCGTCCCCGGCGAGACGGGGCCAAGGGGAGTCCTGCGCGCACGGATGCTGCGTCCCCATTCCTCCGACGTGGCAGCGCTGTACTACACCTCTGGCTCCACGGGCAAGCCCAAGGGAGTCGTGCTGAGCCATCGCAACATGGTGGATTCCACGCTGCCCTTGCGTGGTAACGCTTGTATCCGCGAAGGTTCCATTCGCTGTCGGAGCATTCTGGACGTGGTCAATGCGGGTTTCATGGCGTCGGTTCTTACCTATGGGCCGTCCCTCTATACGGGAGGGACGCACGTGTTCGTGCAGAGCGAGGAGCTCGAGCAGATCGCCCCGGTGGCACGGATCATGAAGCAGGAAGAGGTGGACTTCGTCCTCATGACGCCTTCGGTCATGACAACCCTTCTTACAGACGAGGGCTTCTCGCAAAGCCTTTCGCAGGTGCGCGAGATCACCCTCTGCGGCGAGTCCTTCTCCCAGCAATTGGCCGACACGCTTACGGACCTTACCAGGGAGGGCACGATTATCAACAACCTCTACGGCACGACGGAGGCTGCCGTGGGGCTGGCCTGCGTGGACGTTCGTGGCAGAGAGGTAACGATGGGCGTGCCCTTCGCACATACGGAGGTGTTTGCCGAGAACGAGCAGGGCGAGCGCCTTCCACATGGCCAGGTTGGGCAGCTGTGTGTTAAGGGAGCTCGCGTGGCCCTGGGGTATCACAAGCTGCCCGAGCTCTCGGCAGAGAAGTTCTTTGTGGACGCAGACGGCATCCGTGTGTACCGAACGGGCGACAACGGCTTTGTAAACCAGCGCGGGGAAATAGAGTTCCTCGGTCGCGACGACCGAATGGTCAAGCTGGGTGGGGTACGATTCGAGCTGCCAGAGGTGGAGTACCACCTGTTGCAGCTGCCCTACATCCGCGAGGCAGCCGTAAAGGTGTGCGAGGTGGACGGTCGCGACCAGCTCTGTGCGGTCTATGTGGGCGACGAGAGCGATACCGTGCGCGCCGGCCGACGGATTCGCGCAGACCTTGCCAGCGTCGTTCCCCAAGCCATGATACCGAGCGTCTATGTGCACGTGCGAGCGATGCCCGTTACGGAGCGGGGCAAGATTGACTACAGTTGCTTGCCCATACCAACAAGCGTGCAAGTTCAAGACAGCACGTTGCCCGCGAACGAGACCGAGCAGTCGATCTGCGAGGCCTTCGCGGAGGTCTTTGGCGTGGCATCCGTAGTAGGGGCGGAGGCGTCTTTCTTCGAGCTGGGGGGCAACTCGCTCAGGGGTATAACCCTACTGGCGGCGCTTCTTAAGCGCGGGCAGTCCGTGAGCATGAAGGAGCTGCTGGACCACCCGACGCCACGAACGTTGGCGAGTCTGTTACATGCGCGGCAGAAAACAACCGAAGAGGATGCCCAGGCGACCGATGCTGCGCAGGAGGCTATCGAGCTGCCCGACGAGCTGCGCGAGCTCATGGCATCCGAGGCGGTCGAGGCCATACTTCCGGCCAGCAACGTCACGTCGGCATACTTGTTTATGGGACAGGCCGGTGTCACCGATCGCGCAAACCGCATTCGCGTACGCCTCACGCTCGAGGGAGCCCTCGAAGAAGCGGCGTTCAGACGTCGCGTAGATGCGCTGGTGCGCAATCACCCTTCGCTGCGAAGTGACTTCGTGCGCGATAACCAGGGGAGGTATTGGCAAGTCGTGCGCTCGCACCAAGACGTGCCCACCTACCACAAGGACCTCCGTAGGCTCTCCGATGCGGCGCAGGCGCGGCTGCTGAGTGGTTTTTGGCAAGTCATGGACGAGAGCGGCCAGCCTTTCGAGGCGGCATGCTTCCCTGTATCGGCAGGTCGCAGCGTTGTTCTCTTTGAGGTCGAACACACGCATGCCGACGGCATGTCGCTCCTTATCATGGCAAACGAGCTGGCAAACGGTGCATCTCCAAACCTTCCCGTGGATGACTTCATAGACTACCGCAGGCGTCACGTCCAGGCAGGCCAGCATATCCCTCTGTCCGTTCAACAATACCTGACTCCCAAACGTGCTCCGCTCAAGTCGCCTGAGGCGATGCTCGGGCAGGAGGTCTCGCGCACGGAAGAAGTCGTCGAACTCTCGCGGTCCCAGACGGACGAGCTCGTGCGGCGTTGCGGACGCGAGGGGGTCACGCCCTTTGTCCTCGTCCAGCTCAGTTATGGCCGGGCACTCCTGAGCCTCTTGAACGAGGACGAGGTCTGGGTGCTGCACACGGATGGGGGGCGCTCGTCCTCGCGCGAGGGGGAAAGCCGCATCGTGGGCAACCTGTTCTGCGGCGTCCCCCTCTTGATTCGGGCCGCCACTACCGCGGAGCAGCTGCAGGAAGACATGTTGAAAATCGCCGGAGCGACGGGGATCGCGGATTCCGACCTGCTGCGCAGCGCCACCTGGCTGGGCATCTACGAGGGAGTCGTCTCTGAGGACTTTGGCGAGCGCGAGCCCGCCCTCCTGTCCTTCGACATACTCCAGGATGCCAACCGCGGGGGCAACCAGATGACGATGGCTGACGGGCGGTTGCGCGTCTCCCTGCGTCATGCGGACGAGCCCAAGCGCAACCTGTGGTACCGGCAGTTGGCGGAGCTTCTGCGTACGGAGCTGCTCGGATAGCACGCAACGAGGGCATCTGTCGGCAGGCTCTGAGCTGATAGGGTGGACTCGGCTTCTGGTTGCGAAGGGAGCGGCAAGGTGGTCTTTGAGTATCGTCAGATCTCGACCGAAGGTCTTCAACCACTCGGAAGGGGAAAGAGTGGAACGGTGTATCGCCTCGACGACGACAAGGTCGTCAAGATATACCACGACGGACGCGGCGAGCTCGAGGTGTTACGGGAGTGCCTGGCAGCTCGACTCATGGAAGAGGCGGGCATCCGTGCCATGCGGTTCTTTGAGGTCGTGAAGTGCGGCGAGGCCTTTGGCTTGGTGTACGAGAGGCTGGAGGGGACTTCCTTCAGACAGCTTCTCTTCCGCGAGACGGGACGGATCGACGAGATTGCGTCGGTCTATGCCCGCTTCGTGAGAGAGGGACACCTTGTGGTCCTGAGCCAGGACGAAGGCCTGTCCGTACGACCCACATTCGAGAGATGGGCACAGCGCATCTGCGTCTTTTCCAACGAGGAGCGCAGCGCAGTGTACTGGGCGCTCTCCCAGATACCCGACAGACTGTATTTGCTCCATATGGATCCAAGTCCTGAGAACCTGCTGCTTCTCGCAGACGGAAGTCCTGCTTGGATCGACCTGGAGCAGTGCGGAACGGGACATCCAGCCTTCTCGTTGCAGGCGCTCTACTTCCCCGATGCAGTGGATACGATACCCGGTGTCTCGCCGGATGAGGCACGCGTGCTCAGACGTTTCTGGCACTCTTTTGCAAGGAGCTATTTCGTGGACGTCGACCAGTCTCGCATGGAGCCCATCAAGAGGGGCATCAAGGTGCTCGCGGTCCTTCGCGCCATTGGCTCACTCCAGGAGATGCTGGGCGACACGCCGTTCTTCCGTGCGCAGGCGTCGGTGCTCGCAAAGGGGCTTCTCCACGACATGGCGCAGGGCCTCGACTACGCTTGGTGACGATGTCCTGCGTTGACTGACGGACTCCATGCGCAGGACTTGCCGTTGGTTCCTGCAACCGCTCCGCCGCTGGCGGTCGGCAGGGGCCCTTCCTCTGAACGTGTCGAGTGAAGGCGCAGCCACATGAATGGCTTTCAGGCAAACTCTGCCTTCCGACTGTGACGCTTCGCTGGTCATGCGAGGTTCGGACGACCCGAAGGAGGGCACAAGCCTCATGGTCGCTCTGACGCCTTCCCCTTGGGCACACCTCAACGCGCGGGGTATAATCGTCCCAAAAGAGAGCGGCACGAGGAGGGCAAGCGTGGGACGCTACATCAATCCCGGCAACGAGGGGTTCGCCGAAATCTTGCAGGGCAGATATGTGGACAAGAGCGGACTCATCCGAGTCTTTGACTCTACACTAAATATTGCAGGGCAAAAGCTGGTTATGGTCAGTCGGCCGCGGCGCTTCGGCAAGAGCTACGCCGCGCAGGCGCTCGCGGCGTTCTACAGTCGTGGTTGCGACTCGCGCCAGCTCTTCGAGAATCTCGAGGTCGCACGGCAAAAGGGCTGGGACGCGCACCTCAACCAGCTCAATGTCATAAAGTTGGACATGACGGGCGTAATCGAACTCGCTGGGTCTGTGGACGTGGTACCGACGCTGCGCGAGGTGCTGCTCGCCGAACTGCGCCAGATGGCACCGGATGCCGGCGCACGGCACGTCGGTGAAAGTAGCCCCCTTAAGGATGCGCTCTGGGATATTGTCCAGACGACCGGGAGAAAGTTCGTGTTCATCCTAGATGAGTGGGATGCGCCGTACCGTCTGGCACAGGCAGACAAGGACGCCCAAGACGCGTATGCCGAGTGGCTGAGGGCGCTCTTCAAGGACCTGACCTTCACGCCCGAGGTCGTCGCCGGGGCGTACATGACGGGCATCCTGCCCATCAAGAAGTACAACCACCAGTCTGCCGTCTCCGACTTCCGCGAGTATACGATGGTCGCGCCGGTCGCCTACGCGCCCTACGTGGGGTTCACCGAGGGTGAGGTGGAAGGCCTCTGCGAGGAGTACGGTATGGACCTCGCCGAGGTGAGGCGCTGGTACGATGGCTACGATCTACGCGGGGTCGGCGAGACATACTCCATCTTTGCACCCTACTCGCTCATGCGTGCCTGCGAGGCCCACACCACCGGCTCATACTGGCCTTCTACTGAGGCATTCGAGCTCATAAGCTCCTACATCGAGATGAACTTCGACGGGCTGCAGGACGACCTCGTGCGTGCCATCGGCGGTGTGAGCATCAAGGTGGATCCGGACGGATTCCAAAACGATATGGTGACGATGACGAGCAGGGATGACGTGCTCACGCTGCTGGTACACCTTGGCTACCTCACCTACGACGCGCGCACGCGCACTGCACGCGTTCCCAACGATGAGGTCCGCGCCGAGCTCGCTCGTACGGTGGGAAGGAGCCGTCACCCCAAGCTGGTTGGGCTCATGCGTGAGTCGGCCCGACTGCTGGACGCCATGGTCGCCATGGACGAGTCTGCCGTGGCAGTGGGATTCGCCCGTGTGCATGATCGTGACACGACGCCGCTCTTCTACAACAACGAGCAAGCCCTGCGTGCGGTGGTGAAGTCCGCGCTCGTGGCTGCAGTAGACGACTATGCCCGCATCGAGGAGTTACCCGGTGGCAAGGGCTTTGCGGACGTCGCCTATCTGCCCGCGAGGGGGGCCTTGCGGCCCGCCATCGTTGTGGAGCTCAAGTGGAACAGGCCCGTGGACGTAGCCCTCGAGCAGGCGCGCGAGCGGCGCTACGCCGAGGCCGTCGACGGTCTCGATGTGCCCGTACTGCTAGTGGGCGTGAGCTACGACCCCAAGACCAGAGAGCACACGTGTCGCATCGAGCTCCAGGAGGCGTGATGCGTAACGTTCGGGGAGCGCTTGTTGTCTGTGGGCGCCTCGATGACGGCACGAATCTCTTCTTTGGGGAAACCCTCGCTTGACGATGGCAACCTCAAATCATACATATCTGTATGATTTGCCACTAACCCGCTATGGCAGCTACGAGCTAGCTGGCACCATCGAGATGCGCGACGTCGGGCTGTCCTTTGCCTATGACCCCTCCTTCCGCGGTCCCGCCATCTCTGCCGGAATGCCGCTGCACTATGTCCGCGACGTGCTCAAGAACCCCGCCGCTGCGGAGCGTCTGCTCAACATTACTAAGATGCTGCCCTAGCGATGTAAGCCCAGCTACTCTGACGAGGTGTGCCATGGACTACAAGGTCAGAAGGATAAGGCAGGACGAATGGCCCCTGCTCGAGGACTTCCTCTACGAGGCGATATACGTGCCGGAGGGCTTCGAGGGCGAGGTTCCGCGCTCGGTCGTATACGACGATCCCAAGTGCAGGGCCGCCTTCGAGGGGTTTGGCACGCTTCCGGACGATCGTGCCGTGGTGGCTGAAGTGGGCGGTAAGGTCGTGGGCGCCTGTTGGGTGCGCACCACGAACGAATACGGCCACATCGACAACGAGACGCCCTCGTTCTCCATCTCGCTCTACAAGCCGTACCGCGGCAGGGGGTTGGGCACCGCCATGATGGGCGTCCTGCTCAGTGAGCTGCGCGACGCTGGCTATGCCCGAGCGTCACTGTCGGTGCAGAAGGAAAACCCAGCCCTGCGCCTTTACGAGCGCTTGGGCTTCCGCATCATCGGTGACGGCTGCGACGAGACCGAGTGGCTGATGGTTTGCCGGTTGGGCCGTGCGGAGGGCCTCGAGGTTCGTCAGCTCGTGCCCGGGGACCTGCCCGACCTCGTCGAGATGCGCATCGCCCAGCTGCTCGAGGAGGGTGCCCGGGAGAGCGTCGACCTGCGCCCAGCGCTGGCCGATCACTACGCCCGTCATCTGTCGGATGGCTCCTTCGTCTCGTGGGTCGCCTTCGCTGGTGGGCGGATGGTGGCCACCAGCGGTGTCTCCATCGTCGAGAAGCCGCCCTGGTACGGATGCCCGACGGGAAGGATCGGCCTCGTGTCTGGCATGTACACCGACCCCGCGTGGCGACGCCAGGGCATCGCGCGCGACCTGCTCCTCCGCTGCCTTGAGGATGCCAGGGCACAGGGATGCGGTGTGGCACAGATCACGGCTTCGGACGCGGGCGTGCCCCTCTACCAGTCTGTCGGCTTCGCGCACAACGCCAATTACCTGCAGCTCTCGCTGTAGCGTTACTGCACGATTCGTACCAGATTCGTACCGGAGGCGCCTAGCACGCCAACACTTGGCTGGTCCTTCATTGGGTGCGGCAAAGCCCCGCCAAACGTAAGCAAGGGGAATCCAGTATCGTTTCGGTTCAAGACTTCCTCCGCAGCCTCTTCATATATAATGAATTGCGTTGCTATTTTGGTCGCCTTTAAAGCAGGAATGCGACCGTCGAGAAGAAGGGACAGACCCTAATGAGCAACAACGGCCTGATAAACGAGCGGAAGACTCAGTCCGCCGGAAAGGAACCCTTCGAGCTCACCGATGACGAGCTTTCCCAGGTTGCCGGCGGAATCGAAGAATTCGAAGTGGTCCCAGACGACGAAGATTACGTTTGCCCCAAATGCGGCGAGGGCCTCAGTGCTCCCATTTCTGAGGAAACTATGTACTGCTTGGAGTGCGGTTACACCTGGCCCATAGGCTCTTATCTGGAGAGATAGAGGAACAGAGGGGACGGAGGAGTTTGTCCGCGCGCCAGCCCGGTCTACGCAAGAAGGTCGGGCATGGTCTCCAGCGTGCAGGTCTGCACGTTCTTCCACTCCTTGGGAAACGCCTCCCGTAGCTCCTTTTCGAGGAAGCGGTCGTCGAGGAGCAGCGCCACGCCGCGGTCCTCTTCGGTGCGAATGAGGCGCCCCGCGGCCTGCAGCACTTTGATGAGCCCCGGATAGGTGTAGGCGTAGGCGAACCCTCGGTCCTCCCTGGCATCGAAGTAGTCCTTGATGACTTCGCGCTCGGCGGAAGCCCTGGGCATGCCCGTGCCCACGACGACGACTCCCACGAGCGTCTCGCCCGGCAAGTCGATGCTCTCGCCAAATATCCCACCCAGGACGCATAGGCCGATGAGGCTCGCGTCTCGGGCGTGCGTCTTGCGAAACTTGGCGACGAAGTGCTCGCGTTCGTCCTCTCGCATGCCGGGGCGCTGCCGTACGACCTCGGTCTTGGCGTCTGCTCGCAGGCCGAGGGTCTTGTCGAGGGCCTTTGCGACCTCTTCCAGCATGGCGTATGAGGGAAGAAAGGCGAGGTAATTGCCCGGGCGCGCGCTCACTAGCGCCGCGAGGTACGCTGCTATTTGCGTGTAGAGCATAGGTCCGCGCCGAGAGAAGCGAGCGTTGATGTCGGACCCAATCAGAACTTGTTGGCGGCGGTGGTCAAATCCGGACTCGATATAGAGGGTCGCGTCTTCGTCCTGCGCTGCGAGCAGCTTGCGGTGGTAGCTCATGGGCAGCAGCGTTCCAGAGAAGAACACGGCTGCTCTGGCTTGCTTCAGCCGCTCTTCGAGGTCGCCGCTCGGGTCCACGCAATAGATTCTGAGTCTCCGACCTCCGTTTTCGTACCCGCCGAGGAACGTGACGTAGCCGGTCTCGCTGCGTTGCAGGGCGCCAAGAAAGCCGCGGACCTTGAAGCCCGTATCGCGCAGGGCGAGGAAGGCCTCGATCGAGCTTGCGCTTGGCGCTCCTGGTCGGCGCCAGTCCCCGTGCGCGTCACTCACGCCAGGTGAGAGCTCTTCGAGGGTGGCATCGATGCCACCGGAGAGTGCCGTGAGGGACTCCACGAACGTATCGCTTATGCGGGTTCTTTGGTAGGTTGGCCGGCCTATCCGACCCTTGGAGCTCGGATTTGTCCTCGCCGGCAGGGCGTTGTCCCAGGCGGGGAAGGCGGCCACGACGGCATGCACGGCTTTGGCCAGCTCCCCGAACGCGCCTCTCTTGCGCAGGAGCCGCTCGAGTTCCTCGAGGTCAGATACGGCGATTTCGGCGCTGTACATCTCCCGCATGCGCTCCACGAGATTGTGGGCCTCGTCAACAAGAAAGACGGTGTCGCCGCTGCCTGGTTCGTCGGCGACGCCAAAGAGTCCCGCCGACGGAGCGAACGCATAGTGGTAGTCACAGATGATGACGTCTGCCCACCGCGCCGCATCGCGCTGCAGCTCGTAGGGACAGATGCGGTGACGCGCGGCCACTTCTTTGATGCAGGTGGAATCGAGCACATCGTGGGTCGTGATCGCCTCAAAGAGGGCGTCGTTGACCGAGTCATAGTGCCCGCGGGCGAGTGGGCACTCGACGGGATTGCAAAGAGACGCCAAGGGACGGGCTCGCACGTCTGTGCTGCGTGCGTTGGCGCGGAGCGGGCAGATCTTGTCGCGGGCAGACGCGACCAGCACGTTTGTGGTAATGGCTTGTTGCCTGAGCAGGTCGAGACATTCGAGGGCGGCGCGTCGCGTCATGGTTTTCGCCGTCAGGTAGGCGATTCGCGAGACCTCGCCCGAGCCCATAGCCTTGAGCGCGGGGTACAGGGTCGCGATTGTCTTGCCGGAACCGGTGGGCGCCCGCACAAAGAGACGCCTGCCCTCGTGGATGGTTGCGCCGACGGCGTCCATGAGATTCTGTTGGCCGCCCCGCGGCTTGAGGGGAAATGCAAGCGACGAGAGGGACTTCTTTCGTTGCTCGTCGTGGTTGATGCGCCACGTGGCCCAGCGCTGCGCCATTTCGAGAAGGGAAAAGAACCACGCCTCGATGCCGGGCATGTCGTACGTGCGCTCGATTTGGCGCACCTCTCCGGTGGTCATGCTCGCGTAGGTGATCCTAACTACGACCTGTTCTCCAAAGGTGGTCGCGAGTGCGGCCGAACCCCGCGTTTTGCGCAGGTAAAGGTAGGCGTAGCAGAGTGCCTGTGCCTCGTGGATGCCGACCGGCTCTTCGATGGCGGAAACGTCGCGCGTAACGCCTTTGATTTCGTCGATGACGAGCGGGTGCGTGCCGTCGTCGATGATGCCGTCGGCGCGCCCCTCGACGCGGAGGAAGAACCCCGCTTGACCGCTTACGGCTTCTTCGCTGATGTCGAGCCGGGCGGCATACGGGCTGAAGGAGCCGTCGGGAAAGAAGACGGAACAAGCGAGTGGCACCTCTGCCTGATACGTCTCCCCGCCTTGGGCCTGCAGCATCCGGTGGATGTTGCTGCCGACATGTGCCGCTTCGATGCTGCCGTGCAGGTTGTCCCCCGAGCCGATGTCTCCCGAGCGCAAGAGGAACTCGACGAGTCTGCGTACCGATATCCGCAACGTTCGCATGTCGACTCCTCGCGAGTTTGGGTGGGCGCTCAGCCCATGGTAGTCCAAAGCGACGGGACGGACAAAGTCTCCGGAGGACTTTGTCCCGCCCGACATTTTGCCTCGCTGAGTCGTATATGGTATGAAGAGGTGGCGGCTACGAGAATGGGGGTAGGCCATGCGAAGTGGGTTTATGCGAGTGGTGGGGGCTGCGGCAGCAATGGCAATGTGTGTGGGCTTGGGTGCCTGTTTGGAGCCTGTGCCGCTGGACGAGCCCAAGGACAGCGTGACTGTCGAAGACGCCCGCACGGGCGACGAGTCCAAGCCCGCGCAGACGGGGAAGCCCGCGCAGACGGACGCCCGCACGGACGAAAAGCCCAAGGACGCGCAAGCCGAGAAGCCTGTCGGGGTGTCCATCAACCTTTCTGACGACTCTATCTTGAAGTTTGACGGCGACGCGGCGTCAGCTCAGTTGGTTGAAGACATGCACGCGGGAAAGACTCCCACGTCATGCACCGTGCTGTACGACCAGATGGGTGCCCTTCCCAGCGTGACCATCACCGACGCACGCACGATACGCGAGGTGTACAAGAAGCTGGCGCGCATGCGCGTCGAGGGCAAGACGGACATGAGCATCACCGACAACTACCACCACGTCTCGTTCGAGCTCCAAGACGGCACGAAGGTATCGTATGGCTTCGAGGGGGAGGGCATTCTCGCGCGTGGAAAGCAGAACTATGCGGTGCGGGACCAGAGTGGCCTGTGGACGTACGTGCGCCAACTGCAAGAGCAGCAACTTCGTGAAGAGTCGGCCGGGGATGACTGGCTTGCCATCGAGCTTGACGACGAAGAGGAGCTGGTGCAAAGCTGCCCGACCTCGGCGCCTGCGGGAGAGGTCGTGCAGGTCACCGTGCCGGTCGTGCTTGACGTCGACCGGCATGTCGCGGTGAACGGCAACGAGGACTTCGGGTCGTTCGTCACGGGCGACACGTACGAGTTCGTCATGCCCGACAAACCGGTGACCATACGCGTGTGGACCGACAACGAATTCACGCCTGGATCGTAAGCGACCCGCAAGGAGCGTCCCGCCCTCCGCGTGGACGCGCCGCCTTATCACAGAAGCCGCATGATGTGCAGTCTTGAAATGCGCCGCGATTCGCGGTATTAGGCATTGTTCGCGGTTTTTCAAAGGGGTGGTGCGAGTGAATGCGATCACAGCTCTGTGCGCGGCGACTGGAGTCAGCGACTCCATGCAGGCTGCAATCAACGAGCGGCTTTCTGCGGCGGGACTCTCGATCTCCGAAGAAGACGCTTCCATGTTGGCTGTGCAGCGGGCCGAGTTTCTTGCAGAGACTGAGCGGGTGGAGTTCGGCACTCCCGCTCTGCTTGCCATAGCGGAGGCGGTTGCGAGTTCGTCCTGCCTGACGCCAAGAAACGCCGCCGACACGCTTGCCCGTCTGCAAGGGACCTTCTATGAGCTGCGGGACGAGCTCCCCGTCGACGTGCCCGACTCGGTGTAAAGAGCCGCATCGCCGTGCTCGAGCGCGTCTGTCCCGACTACCGGGGCCTGCACGTCAACCTCTACGACCTACTAGCGTCTCACGAGGACGAGCTCCAGGACGGGACAAAGTAACCCGGGGGAGTTTGTCCCCCGATGAGGGGCTTGACTCGCCCGGAAGGTCCTATCCTGGTCCGATGCCGATCGTCACGCCGAGTACTGCAGGTACCCGTGCTTGCCCGAGCGCTTCACGGCGAGTAGGGCGGCAAATGCCTTCGAATAAGCGTCGTGCAGGTTGCTCACCTGTTCGGGATAGCAGACGAAGCCGGCGGACAGCCCGAACGTGTGCCTCTTGCCCGCGAGCTCGCAGGTAAGGTCTGCGCTCATGAGCTCTGCCAGGTAATCGCCCATATGCTTCGCGTCGTCACCAAACACCATGACCACGAACTCGTCGCTGCCGTTGCGGCCGACGATCGATCCCTTGGGAAACACACGCTCCGCCTCGCGCGCAATCGTGCGTAAGCCGAGGTCGCCGAGCTCGTGTCCGCATACGTCGTTCGCGACCTTGAAGTCGTCGATGTCCATGAGAGCGAGCGCATAGGCCTCGTTCCCGCTTCCGCTCAGCCGCTCGGCCATGGCGATGTCCACGCCTTTGCGATTGGGGAGACCCGTCAGGTCATCGTGAGTTACCATTCGCTCAACCTTGTCCATCAGACGACGATTGGCGATGCGCCCGCCGATGAAGGAAGCCACCGTTTTGAGCACACGTATGGAGTCCAGGTCCTCCTTGAGCATGTAGTTGTCGGCGCCGAGGTAACCCAGCAATCTGTCGCCATTGTAGAAGGGGGTCGCCAGCATGCGGGTGATGCCTTGGCGGGAGAGCTGCCAATACAAGCGTGGGTCCGTCTCTCTCAGCTCCTCGACGTCGGGAATCACGACGATGGGCTCGCGGGTGAGCATGTGCTCCCATGTCTCGAACTCGGAAAGGTCGAGGTCCTGAAGCGTATCGATCTGTGGCTCAACGCCCTCGGCGCACCACTCGAAGGTGTTGCTCGCGGTCGTTTCACCGTACTCAAAGACGTACAGTCGCTCGGGATGGATGGCCTCACTCACGATTTCTAGCGTGCGGTTCATGGCGACGTCGTAGCTGAGTTCTCCGTTGAGCGCGTCGGCGATGTGGATGATGAGGTCGGACGTGTCCAATCCCACCCGCATCTCTTCGCGTTCGCGGTACTCCTCGTCGGCTTTGGAGAACGCATATACGCAGCAGCCCTCTATAGGTGATGGTGCGATGTGGAAGCTCATCCAGTGGCCTGTCTCGGGGCTGTAGACGGTGTCGTGCACCTCTTCGCCGAGCACCGCAGCGCGGTAGCAGTACGGGAACCACATCTTGCTTGCATTTGGGGCCGTCTCGAGGAACGAGCGTCCCGTGAGGTCGAGGTCACCGAAGTCGGTTCAGCACCACGCGGAACACGGCGTAGCCGACGGGCACGTCACCGAACGACCCCAACGCAGTGCCGAGCATGGTGGGCACGCCTACCACGACGTAGGCGCTTGCGTCCCGCGAGGACGAGACGGACATCGTATAGAACTGGAAGCCAGAGCCGTACTCGAGCCTCCCTGCGACCAGCTCCCATGTACCGGATATCTCGCTGCGCGCACACGCCGCAAAAAACTCAGTGTCGAGCTTGCGCTGCACGCGATTGATGCGAAGGCCGGAGTGACCCTTTTTTACGATGCCCGTGCTTTCGAGGAATTCGCCAAAGGAGCGATTGTCGCGCACCACGAACCATTCGTCGCCCCGTACCTCAAATACACCAGCCGGGAATTCCGAGATCGAGATGCCCTCGATGCCTTGGCCGTCGTCGTATTCCGAGAAGTCCGTGAGGCTGAGGCTGCAGGCCGCGTTCCAGTACGGCTCCTCTTCGCGAGGTTCGCGGGTAATGTTGCGTGGGGTCCCAGTGGCTTGGGCAATCTGCTCGAGCGAGCGTGGTGGCGAGAACAGGTAGCCCTGCAGCATGTCGCATCCTATGCTTTCGAGGAAGGATGCCTGCTCTTCGGTCTCGACGCCCTCGGCGAGCGACCGCATTCCGAGTCGCTTTGCCATGCGCACAATGCCCGAGATGATGGAGCGGGTCTTCCCCCAGTCCTTTTCGGTGCTGCGTAGGAACTCCATGTCGAGCTTGAGCACGTCGAAGTCGTATCGTTGCAGCACGTTGAGCGAAGAGTAGCCGCTGCCAAAGTCATCAAGCCACACCTCGAATCCCGCGTCACGCAGCGACCGCACCTGCGCCATGAAGAGCTCGGGTTCGGAGTGGATGGCGGACTCGGTGAACTCGACGTGCAGCAAGTCGTGTGGCACGCCCAGTGCGTCCGCGCGTGAGGCGATCTCGCGCGTGACGTCGAAGCGCGTCAGATCTCGGTAAGAGATGTTCACCGACACCGGTACGATGGAGACCCCCAGCTCGCGCTTCCTCG
>ONMP01000113.1 GCA_900318935.1 uncultured Actinomycetes bacterium | reverse complement strand
CTATTCGGAGTCGGCGATACCGCACATAGATCTTGCAGGCTGGGCGGACGTCGTGCTCGTGATGCCTGCTACGGCCAACGTGATGGCAAAGATGGCCTGCGGCTTGGCCGATGATCTTGTAACTGCCACGCTTCTCGCAGTGCCCGCGACGACGCCGATGGTCGTGGCACCTGCCATGAACGTCCACATGTGGAAGGCGGCCGCCACGCAGGCTAACGTCTCGACCCTGCGCGAGCGCGGGATGCGATTCGTCATGCCCGTGAGTGGACGTCTGGCCTGCGACGATGTGGGCGAGGGCAAGCTTGCTCCCATCGACGCCATTGCCGAGACGGTTCTCGGGTGCGTGGGAACCGTTGGGTCAGGCGACGGGGATGCCTCGATGTCGGGCCTTCGCGTGCTCGTGACGGCGGGGCCCACCCACGAGGCGATCGATCCCGTACGCTACATCGCCAACGCCTCGAGTGGCAAGATGGGCTATGCCATAGCCTCCGAGTGCGCACGGCGAGGGGCCGAGGTGACGCTCGTCTCAGGTCCCGTATCGCTTCCAGCACCCGCAGGCGTGACGCGCGTGGACGTGGTCTCAGCTGCTGACATGCGCGATGCGTCCGTTGTTGCATTTGCTGACGCAGACGTGGCGATCTGTGCGGCCGCAGTCGCTGACTACACACCTGCGCATCCCGCCGACCACAAGCTCAAGAAAGGCCGCGAGCGCCTTGACCTGATCGAGCTGATCGAGACGTCGGACATTTTGGCCGAGCTGAGTGCGACCAAAGACGCCGGCGGCAAGCATCGTCTGGTGGTGGGCTTTGCCGCCGAGACAAACGACCTTGCGGACAATGCACGTGCCAAGCTCGAGCGTAAGGGCTGCGACCTCATCGTCGCCAACGACGTGAGCCGTGCTGACTCAGGCTTTGGGTCCGACACGAACCGCGTGACGTTCGTCTTTGCGGATGGCGTTGAGGAGCTGCCCACCCTCTCGAAGGAGGAGGTGGCAGTGCGCCTCCTTGACCGCATCGTCGCGATGAGACAGGGCTAGGAGTCATTCAAATGGGTATCCTCATCGGATGCGAACGCATCGGGCACGAGTGGCCTGGGAAGCGGGTGCTCGACCGACAGACGCTATCGGTCTTTGAGGGAGACCGTATCGGCATCGTGGGCCGCAACGGCGATGGGAAGTCGACGCTGCTCTCCATCCTCGCAGGCGAGCTTGAGCCTGACGAGGGGAAGGTTACCTATCGTGGTGGCATTGCCGTGGGACTCCTAGGCCAGGCAGACGAGCTTGATGACGACGACACCGTGGGGCATGCAATCGTGGGAGATGTGCCCACTCACGAATGGGCGGCCTCCGTACGCACGAGAGAGACGATTGCGCAGCTGGTGGGTGACCTCGACTGGGAAGGCCGCGTCGGCGACCTCTCGGGAGGGCAGCGCCGTAGAGCCGACCTTGCTCGGCTGCTCGTCGGCGACTGGGACGTCCTGTGCCTGGACGAGCCGACAAACCACCTTGACCTTGGCGCCATCCGTTGGTTGGCCCGGCATCTGCGGTCGCGATGGCCGCAGGGCACGGGAGCGCTGCTGGTGGTGACGCATGACCGGTGGTTCTTGGACGAGGTGTGCCTCGGGATGTGGGAGGTTCACGACGGTCGCGTGGAACCCTTCGAGGGAGGATACTCGGCATACGTGCAGCAGCGCGTCGAGCGTGAGCGGCAAGCTCAGGTGGCCGAGGAACGAAGGCAAAACATCCTGCGCAAGGAGCTCAACTGGTTGGCACACGGCGCGAAGGCTCGCACGAGTAAGCCGCGTTTTCGCATCGAGGCAGCCATGGCACTCGTCGAGCAGGATCCTCCGCTACGCAATACCATCGAGCTGCAGCGGATGGCGATGACGCGACTGGGCAAGCAGGTGGTTGAGCTGCGCAACGTGTGCGTGAGCTATCCGACGGATGACGGGGGAGAGCTCAGGGTCCTCGACGGCATCTCTTGGATACTTGGTCCAGGCGAGCGCGTGGGCATCCTTGGCGAAAACGGCGCGGGCAAGACGACCTTGCTCCGTGTCATTCGCGGTGAGCGTCGTCCCGACGCGGGCTGGGTCAAGGTGGGCAAGACGGTGCGATTCGGTATGCTCGGGCAGCGCATGGAGCGCTTGGCGGAGCATGACGACTGGCGTGTGGAGGAGCTTCTCGCGCGTTTCAAGCGCTCGTATCACGTTGGCGACAAGCTGCAGTCTCCCGAGCAGCTGCTTGAGCGACTGGGGTTCACGAGGGCGGACTTCTCGACATACGTGCGCGATCTTTCGGGCGGGCAGAGACGGCGGCTCGCATTGCTCTGCGTGCTCATGGAAGAACCAAACGTACTGATATTGGACGAGCCGGGTAACGACCTTGACACCGACATGCTCGTGGCCGTGGAGGACCTGCTCGACACATGGCCGGGGACGCTGGTGATGGTGAGCCACGATCGCTCGCTGCTCGAGCGCGTGACCGATGATCAGTTCGCGCTCATCGATGGCTTGCTGACGCATTGCCCGGGCGGCGTGGACGAGTATCTATCGCGGCTGGACGAACGCGCGGCCCGGACGAATGGTGAATCGAGGGCATCGGACGTGCCGGAGGCCGCGGCGAATGCAGCTAAGGGACTTTCGAACGCCGAGCGTCGCGAGCTCAAGAAGCGCTTTGATTCGGTCGAGCGCCGAATGGCAAGGCTCGAGGACGAGTCCGAGCACTTGCGTGAGGTACTAGCGCAGACCGATCCAACCGACTTCGAGTTGCTGCTCTCCCGTCAGGCTGACGTGGAAGCTGCGGAGGAGCAGCTCGATGAGCTCGAGACCGAATGGCTGGAGCTTTCCGAGCGACTGGGCCTCTCATGATGGTGACGCGACTCATGGGTAAGGAAATGACACGAGAAGCGCGGTTGCGGCGCCTACGGGATACGCTGATCATTGCCGGTGACGGGGTGATTGCGTTCGGTGCCTGGTCCATGGCAAAGACGATGCTATTTCTGGTGCTCACGGAGGATGCCATACTGCGCGAGATGTTCTCTTTGGACGAGAGATTGCCGTTGGTGGCGGTTTATGTCATGACGGGCTTAATGCTCTGCATCGATTTGGGCATTCGTTCGTATGTGGGCTTATCGGCACGTTCGGAGGGACGGGGAAAGCGAAAGCGCGCCCTCTATCTGATCGTCGCGATGCTCGCGGCGACGGCAAATGCCTATAGCGTCGTTGCCGTCTTTCAAGGAACGGCAGTCACCATGTCGGCTCTGGACACAGTGGTATCCGTTGTGATTGAGTCAACGGCGGCCGCCACGCTGCTGTTGGTCATCTACTGCTCTATTCGTTTGCGGCAACTGCGCGGCTCGACGGAGTAGGTGCGGCATGGAGAGGAGCTTTCACTACTTCGGCACCTATGCTGCGGCGCTTCTTGCGGGCTATGAGCATGAGGAGAGCCTTGAGATTTGCTACAGCGCGTTTCTTGTCGACATGTGCTCGAAGGCCTTTCTCAGGCGCATCGGTGGTCCAGTCTCGGCGGCCACCACTCAGTTGCATGGTGAGATGGCTTCCGCGCGAACCGATCCCGTTGGCCTTGCCGACATTACCCGCATCTGGTCCTCGTTTCACTTTCTGCCCTACGACCTGCACGCGCGGGTGGGGAAGGGCGGCAGACGCTATCGAAATAAGTACAGGATGCTCTGCGGCCCCAATGGCGACCTGCTTGTCGATACGGTGAACTTGGCACAAGGAAAGGGCTCGCAGGCAACGGGCCTTGCCATGCATGTGCTGGCAGACACTTGGGCGCACCGTTACTTTGCCGGCACGCCCTCGCTCATCATCAACAACACGAATGGATTCTTTGTCGAGCTATTGCCTGCGGAGGGAGGCACCGGTTTCGTGGAGCGTCCAGTCAAGTTCAGGCATAACCCAACGGCTCCCGATGACTTGGACGCGGGCATCTACACAAACACGGTCTTTCAACCGAGCGAGAATGCCGTCATGAACCTAGGTCATGGGCGCTGTGGCCACCTACCTGACTACAGCTTCATCAGATATCGGTATGTGCCGGCATGGAACGATTACGAGGAGGTCCTGAAGGACAACCCTGCCGAGTACTACCAGGCGTTTTGTCAGATGGTCTATGCCATGAGGTGCCTGCGTGGCGAGTGTGGTCCGTTTCATACAAATACGTACGACACGGACGCAGTTGCTCCGCATGAGCAGACCATACGTGGCATTCTGGAGAAGCGCCAGCCACCCGAAGGTGCCATCAGGGATTGGCGGGCGTTTGGTCAGCACCTCTCTGGTTACGCCATCGACGACTTCGACCTAGATGCCCATGTGCAGGAGTACCTCGACGCCCCCACCGATGGCAGAGACGAAACCTATCTGGGGAAGTTCATCCTCGCGGCCCTCGCGCAAAAGGGCATGGTCGTCAACCGCGTGTGGTCGTCAGGCAATCCGCTGGCTGGGCGCTCGATTGACTACGACGAGAACGGGTTTGCAGGCATCAAAGACTTCCTACCCCTCGTCGGCTATTTGGGAGGGGGTGGCAATCGTGGATAGGCTTGAGCGTGCCGCGAATCTCGCCATTGGTCTGGCGATGATAGCGTCCGGCATCTTGTTGCTGCTGGAACCCAAATACGGCCTCATTATCGTGGCCATCATCTTGGGTTTCGCACTCTTGTTGTACGGAGTGCGTACACTGATGTATTACGTTACGATGGCGCGCCACATGGCAGGTGGCTTGTCAATCCTGTTCATTGCGATAATCGCCATCGATGTCGGCGCGTTTGCACTTACGCTCGCCGACAAGCCGCGGATATCAATCGTGTTGTACCTCGTTGGTTACAACGTATTGGTGGGCATCGTCACCATCGCGAGGGGCATCGAGGCAAAGAAGTTCGAGTCGCGATGGAAGGGAAGCGTCATTCACGGCCTCGTGAGCATCGCTCTCGCCATGCTCTGCCTCGTGTTTATTGGCTCGGATCGCGTGGTAATTGCCATCTATTGTTTCGGGCTCTTCTATAGGGCGAGTGTCCGCATCGCTTCGGCTTTCAGGCCAACCGAGATTATCTACATTCAATAGGCCTTCGTGCTTGCGCTACGACAGAACGTTCTCAATCGCCTTGAAGCGATCGCTCTGCTCGATTGTCTTTACCAGCTTGCGAATGAGGATGAAGGGAATGACAATGCCCGCGATGGTCGCGACGCCTCCCACGATCATGCGGAGGTTATCGAGCAGGGACTCATCTACCGGGTCAGAGTCGTGAAGATGCATGGGAGGCCTTTCGTCGTAGCGTTCATTGGGGACATTCTACACGACGGCATAGGGTAAACGTACGAAAAACAGCCGCTGGTGGGTTTTGCGGCTGGCGTTAACTGAACAGTACGCCAGCCGCACTAGAGGATGCTTGTCAGTAACTATCCGAGGAGCTAGATGAGCTCGACGAACTCGAGGAGCTGCCGTATGAGCTACTGGAAGAGTCGCTGCCGTACGAGTCAGTTCCATATGAGTCGCTGCTGTCCGAGGAGCTGCCGTACGAGCTGCTGGAGGAGTCGCTGCTGTCCGAGGACTTAGATGAGCTGCTGGATGAAGTGCTGCTGTCCGAAGAGCTCGAGGAGCTGGAGTCGCTGTCGTACGAGCTGGAGCTGTCCGAACTCGAATCGCTGTCAGATGAGCTATCGCTTGAGTAGCTGTCATCGGTGCTTGGTATGTCACTTGCGGACTTTTTCGCCGTGGGCAGGCCATAGTCCAAAAGCTCGCTTATGGTGACGAACTTGTAGCCGTCAGCTACGAGTTGGGGCAGCGCCTGTTCGAGCGCAGCGACAGTCTGCGAGCGGTCTCCGCCGCCGTCGTGCATGAGGATGACGTTGCCCGATCCCGCGCTAAGAATCCTCTCTGCTATTACGTCGCTGCCAGGTTTGCGCCAGTCCTCCGTGTCCACGTCCCAGCCGATCTCTGCATAAACCAAGTCTTTTAGGTTGTCAATCGTGTCGCCGTTGAAGTTGCCGCCGGGGGCGCGCATGATGTGCTCGGGCTCCTTGCCAAGCACGTCGGCGATTGCGTCATAACCCTTCTCGACTTCTTCGACCTGCTCCGAGGCGCTCATGTAGCCGATGTTGGTGCCCTGTCCGCTGCCTGCAGCATGGTCATAGGTGTGTGTGAGCACTTCGCAACCCAGCTCGGCCTCGCGCTCGATCACGTCTTCCAGTCCCTCAATCTGCTGGCCGATGGTAAAGAAGGTCGCCTTGGCGTTGTATTGCTCAAGAAGATCCAGAATCTGATCGGTGGTGTCGGGCCACGGGCCATCATCGAAGGTCAAAGCGATGACCTTCTCGTCTGGCTTCGCGCTGTAAATGACGTAGCCCGCGTCGACAGGAGCCTTGGTGACCTCCTCGACGGTGATGCCAGACTGTTTGCCCGTCTTTGTGATCTGCTGTCCGTCCTCGCCGTCGCTCAAGAGGTGAATGGATCCGTACCAATACGCCTCGAAGCTGCGGTCACCTTCGTCGGTCTCGAAGGGGATGGTCTCCTCCTTCTCGTCGTATTCTTCCGTGGTGTCGGCACCGTCAGAAATCACCACCGTACTATCTGGTGGAATCTCCTCGTCAACGCCTATGGGGTTACCGTCAGCCGTAGCGGAGCAGATGTCGCCGTCGCCCTTCGAAAGGAGCGAACCATCGACAGCCATCAGGTTTCCGGGCTTGGGTGCCTCGACGACGCCCTCCTCCACGAGCGTACGTGGCGTTGCATTGCGGGCGACGGTAACGGTCTGCTCACCGATTACCAGATGCTTGGTAGTGAGGTGGCGGAAGAGCAGGAACCCGCCCACGCCAATTACCAGTGCTGCGACGATGGCGATGGCTGCCATGCCTACGGGATTGGTGCGACGGCGGGCGCGAATGGACTCCGAGTGGTTTCCGGCAGGCAGGGGTTTGCGTGCCTGTGGTGCTTGGGAAGAGCGACGGGCATGCGTTGCCGAACCGCGCGGTGCACGGTGCTGGGGAGCCGACTTCCTGCCTTGCGAACGAGGGGTTTGTGTCGAGCGGGAAGGTGAGCCTGAATCGAGCGCGCGTTGTCCGTCGACCTGTTGCCGACGTCTACGATCTGCTGAGCCTCGCGAGGCGCCATCAGTTGCCGCACGCTTGGTGCCATCAGTTGAGGGCCGTCTCCGCTGACCGTTTGCGCTGCGTCGCGGCTGGCCATCAGTTGCGCGTGCCTGCTGATTGGCTGGCCTTCTTCTTGTGCCGCCTCGATTTGACTCGTTGCGCTGGCTGGCATAATCGCCTTGGGTACGACGCGAGGCTTGACGCGTATGGCCACCTGATCGGTCGCCTGACTGCTGGTTGCGGGTACTGTCTTCGCTCATCTGGACTCCTTTGTGGCTGCGTTTGGCTGCTGCGTGGGGCTGCGGTTGTGCTCGGGCATGAAAATCATGACGTACGTCGCACTATAATAGCCAATTATTTGGCTGAGATATACCAAGTTGCCCAGCGTTCACACCTCTACCAGTAAGTTTTCACGCACTGACCACCTCTATGACATGCAGGATGGATGGCCGTTTTCGTGTGACAAGGGAGCGAGAATGTCGGATGTCTTGTTTTGTGCTATCGTTTGACGGTCTGAGTGCACATGTAAAAAGGAGATACGACGATGGGTGACGCACTGAAGAGACCGAGCAATCTGGCGTGGATGGTAGTGCTGGTAGCGTTCATAGCGCTGAGCGTAGCAAACGTGCTTTTCCTTTCGTCGTGCAGCAGCGGAAGCGATGAGCAGCCGGAGCAGGCACAGCAATCCACGCAACAGCCTCAGGCCAGTGAGGCACAGCAGACCGACCAGGCGTCGGAATCCACCGTGGCCCAGACCGAGCAGGACGCGACGGCATCGGGGAGCTCTACGAACAACAACGGCATAGACTATCTCGTGCTCGTCAACAAGACCCACGAGCTCGATCCAAACTGGGTCAACGAGATCGAGCTTGTTGAGACGACCAACCAGCGTGGGGACACCGTGGTGGTGGAAAGCGAGGCACTTGCGGCGTTTGAGCAGCTGCAAGACGAGCTTGCGAGCGAGCTTGCACCCCTCAACGCCACCATCGACCTCAACTCCTGCTACCGCAGCCGCGAGAAGCAGCAGGAGATCGTGGATACGTTCACGGTGGACTACGGTGAGGATTACGTAGAGCAGTATGTGGCTCAAGCGGGCCACTCCGAGCATGAGACGGGCTTGGCCCTCGATGTGATACCCATAGTGGATGGCGTCGAGCTGCTTACCAACGACGAGATGCTTGCCCAGACCGAGCTTTGGGACATAGTGCACAGCACGATGCCGAAGTACGGCTTCATCCTGCGCTACCTACCCGATCAGGAAGCCATCACCGGCTATCAGTACGAGCCGTGGCACCTGCGCTACGTGGGCACGCCCGCCGCGCAAAAGATTGCCGACTCAGGCCTCACCCTAGAGGAGTACCTCGGCGAAGCGTAATGAGCGTGAAGGGGGACGTAGCACTTTCACAAATACCGTCGTCGCCCCTAGGCTGAAGGCTGGATTCGCCGAACGTCTCTATCGAGTGTATGATTGTTGTCATCGTAGATGCCCCGAGTGCGTGGTTTTTGTTCGGAATCATGCACTCGGGGTGTTTTGAATGACGAAAAACACGCACTCGTTTGGAGGGGGCGATCTGATCACGGGCAATCGTCGGACGAGTCAGTTTTCAGAAACCCAAAAGCATCGTGGCCCTCCCAAGCTTATAGGAAGCTTCAAAAATGAAATGATACGATGTGCCTACGTCAGCGGAAAGGAGCGAATAATGCTATCGTTCACAACCACACGTAAGGGTTTCTTTACCATGGCTACTTCCATCGCGGCGATGCTCGCGGGTTGTGCCGCGCAAGAGGAGCAGCCGACGGGCACCGAGTCGACCTCTGGGTCTGGCGAGTCGACAGCGAACGAGGCAACTTCGGTAAGCGCGCGCGAAACCATCACGGACGACACCGCAGGTGGGCATGCCATCACGGTGAGCGGCGAGACCGCCGCCTACACCTCGGTAGACGTCGTCAAGACCGGCGACGATGCCGGCAACGACGAGGCGGACTTCTACGGCACGAACGCTGCCGTCTACGCCGAGGAGGGTGCGACCCTCACGCTCGACGACGTGACCGTCACGACGGATGGCGCGCATGCGAACGCAGTCTTTAGCTATGGCGTGGCCTGCAGCAGGTCAGTGGTGGTACCTACACGAGTGACGGCGGCGGTTCGCCGGTGGTTTATTCCACGGCAGACGTGCAGGTGAGTGGGGCTATGCTCGAATCCACCTCTTCGCAGGGCATCGTCGTGGAGGGCAAGAACTCCGTCTCGCTCGCGGACTGCCAGCTCGTCGCAAGCAACACCTCGAAGAACAGCGACAAGTCCGATTGGTACCAGGCCGTCATGATCTACCAGTCCATGAGCGGCGATGCGGCCCAAGGTGCGGCAGCCTTCAATGCGAAGGGTGGCTCCATCACAAACAAGAACGGCGACGTGTTCTTTGTGAACAACACCGTCTGCACAATCGGCCTTGAGGGAACGAGCATCACAAACGAGGATGCGCAGGGCAACTTCTTGCGAGCTGCGGCAGCGGGCTGGGGCCGCGAGGGTTCCAACGGCGGACAGGTAACCATCAATGCGAGCGGGCAGCACATCGACGGAACGATGCTCGTGGACGAGGTCTCGAACCTCAACCTCTACCTCAAGGGCGGCTCAGACTTCGTAGGCGCGATCAATCCCGACGCCGCGGCGGGGGAGGTGTATGTCGAGCTCGAGGACGGCAGCACATGGGAGCTCACGGCCGATTCGCACATCAAGGCTCTGACCTGCGGGACTGACGCCATTACGCTCGGTGGCTTCACGCTCACAGTGGGAGAGGAGGCCTACGCAGAGGGTACGGCATCCACCGGAGATCCCATCGAGGTGACGGTAAGCGAGTCGACAGGTGGCCCCGGCGAGGGTGGCGAGCCGCCCGAGAAGCCGGGCGAGGGCGGACCTGGTGCTCCTGACGGCGAGAAGCCAGACGGTGAGCCTCCAGCAAAGCCTGACGGTGACATGGGTGGAGAGCCACCTGCCATGCCAGATGGCGAGCCGCCTGCCAAACCCGGGAGCACGAGCAGCTCTTCCAAGTAGATCCCTTTCTTTGGGCACCCGTTGAGTATTCTCGGCGGGTGCCCTGAGCATGTGCAAGACATACGCAAAGCAGTTCATGCCCGTCCAAGCCGCCTATCTTGTATAGAGCAATAGGGAAACAGCCCCCGGTC
>ONMP01000259.1 GCA_900318935.1 uncultured Actinomycetes bacterium | reverse complement strand
GCTGACCTGGTCCTTGCTGAGCCTCTCGATCCCCATCGCGCTGGCCACCTTCTGCACCTTCCTCGTGCTCGTGCCGGTGGCATACATCTCCGCCACCGCGGATACGACGGCGCGATCCACGCGCTGGTAGCGCTCGATCACGTCGTCGGGGAAGAAGCTGCCGACGCGCAGCTTGGGTATCCTGAGCGTGAGCGTGCCGACGCAGGTCGTCAGCGAGCGCTCGCGGTAGCCGTTCCTGCTGTTGTTGGTCGCCTCGCAGAGCTGGTCCGCCTCGGCGCTCATTATCTCGTTGACCACCGATTCCGCAAGCTGCCTCAGCAGCTCCTGCAGGTTAATGCAGCCGTCCTCGAAGCGCGGCATCGCCGCCGTGTCGACGGCGACTTCGGTCGCCTTCCCATCTGCTATGCTGTTGTCCATGTTGCGGTCACTGCCTTTCTCGTGGAACCTGACTGATTTGGCGATCTCAGATTCTAGGCGGTGGCCGCGCTCCCTTCAAACGGCGTTGCCTGCGCAGGACTTCGTCTTACACCAACTTTTACGACACGATCTCAAACATATGCGATGGAAACCATTCGTAACACGATTCGCCTAATATTGTCAGGTTTAGTTGGTGGTATGCCAGTTCGTGACGTCGTACCCTTTCATACAAGGTATGAATAGTATGAAATGATGTACTATGAAATACGAGTACATACGGGCGCAGGTCGACAAGATCACTGAGAAATCATCGACCGTAAAGCCACCGCGAGAGCGCGCTATGTGGGATGGTTTCCCGTCACGCAGGCTCTACAGGCAAAACCGTGGAGTTCAACTTGAATTGCTTGCCTTCATGAAAGGAATGGCGCAAACATGAGCATCGCTGACAACATACTGACAACGCGGTTGGCCGTCGGGCGCACGCAGGAGCAGCTGGCGGAAGCAGTCGGCGTGTCGCGCCAGACGGTGGCGAAATGGGAATCGGGTGAGACATCGCCCGATCTCGAACACGCAGCAGCGCTCGCCGAGACGCTCGGGACGACGCTCGACATGCTGGTTTCCTTCGATGACGGCGGAATGGGAATCGCCGCCCCGCCGCGCGGCAAGCACCTGTTCGGCTTTGTGAGAGTTGGCGAACGAGGGCAAGTTGTCATTCCCAAAGAGGCTCGTGACCTGTTCGGCATCAAATCTGGAGACAGGCTCGTGGTCCTTGGCGAAGAGGGGCGGGGGCTTGCGCTGTGCAAAGAAGCTGACTTCATTGCGGGCGTGGAGGCGGTTATGGCCGCGGCGAGGAGGGTCGCGAAATGACGAAGGGGCAAGGACGCAAAGCGTTGAAGATTGCTGGTGCCGTCGCGGGCGTCGTCTTGGTGGTGGCAGGCGTTTTCATCGGCCTTTACTGCGACAACAACCTACACGCCGAAGAGCGGCTGATCTCCAAGGCGTTCGGAGCGGGCTTCGCGGAAAAGCAGGCGACGGTAAACGGGGCGACCATCAACTACGCGGAAGGCCCCGCCAACGGGCCGGCGCTCATGCTTGTTCACGGCCAGGGCATGGAATGGGAGGACTATGCCAGCGTGCTGCCCGAGCTGTCAAAGCGCTATCACGTGTTCGCCGTCGACTGCTTCGGGCATGGCGAGTCGGCGCACGAACCGGCGCTGTACACATGCGCGGCAAACGGCGATGCGCTGATTTCGTTCGCGGGCCAGGTCATCGGCGGCGATTACCTGGTGTCCGGACATTCTTCGGGTGGCATCCTGGCGGCTTATATCGCTGCTCATGATACGGGGCACGTCAAGGCGTGCGTGCTGGAAGACCCGCCCCTGTTCCGCGTGACTCCCGAAGAGGCGCAGGAAAACGCCGGTACCTTCGCCTGGTATGACGGCTACATCGTCGCGCATTCGTTTTTGCAGCAAGACGAGGTGACGGCCTATCCGGCATGGTACGCGTCGCATAGCTACCTGTTCGGCCTGTTCGGCGGGTTGCAAAAGATGCTCGCCGACCAGACCGCCGCGTTTTGTGCGGAGCATCCGGGCGAACATCCGGTAAACGCTTTCGTCCCGCGCGATTGGACACGCGGCATGTACTACATGGACGATTGGGACCCGCGTTTCGGCGACACGTTCTACGATGGCAGCTGGATGGTCGACATCGACCAGGAGGCAATGCTGAGCCAGATCAAATGCCCCACCGTGTATGTGAAGGCTTCGACGAACTACGGGGACGACGGCGTGCTTTATGCAGCCACAACCGACGAGGACACGGCGCGTATCCAGGAAACCATCCCGGACTGCATAACCACCGAGCTCAAATCGGGCCACGACATTCATGTCGAACACCCGGACGTCTTCGTGAAGGCAATCGACCAGGCGGCGTCTTCCAAGTAGGGGCGGGGATGGCTGAGTTGGCGCTGACGCGGGAGAGAGAGGCCACAAGCTCAAATCTTGTAACGCCCACCAGACGCTAGTCGTGCGAGCTGACCCATCTCGGTTCGCGCTTTACCATGGGGAGGTTGTTCGTGGCGGCAGGCAAGGCGGTTCTGAGCAGTTGCGGCGACATGACCTCCTTTACCTTTGGCCCCCACACGATACGCTTCAGGACCTCTCGCCACCTTCGCAAGTATACGAGGGTGAAGGAGTGGGACCGCGGCTACATTGTCGTCGACGCCGTCTACGACACGTTGGGAGAGGTCGAGGAATACATCGACCTCGTCCCCGTACTCGAGGACCTGTACTTCGACGCGGACGAGTTTCTTTCCCCCATTCAGGAGGTGTGCATAGAGTATGCTTGACGTCAGCGGTACGAGCTCCTCGTCCAGCATTCCGTCCAGAAGCGCGTCGGGATGCCCCCAGGCCGAGATATGCGGAGCGTGTTAGCGTCGGTTTATTTAGCCCCCCAACAGTTTTGGGCGCCGCCACGGCAGGCGTGGGAATACTGGTGGGCGGCATCATCTTCAACATCGCGGGAAGCTCGCTTGCCGGAAAGGTGGATGAGGCCAGGAGGCAGATGCTGAAGGCCGAGAGGCAGATCAACCAGATTTGCACCTACCTCGGCAAGCTCAAGACGCTCGCGACGCGTTACCGCGGGTGCCTCGATGGGGTCTACGGCGTGTACAAGAACCACATGGACATGTTTGCGCGCATCGTATACGACGAGGGGAGAACCGACTGGTACGAGTACACGGCCAGCGAGCAGCTTTCTCTCGAGAACCTGGCGCTGATCGTGGGGATTCTCTACGGCATGTGCAAGACGAACCTCGTCATCGAGAGCGAGGGAGAGGACAGCATCAACCAAGTGAACACGGACGAGGCGCGGAGGCAGGTCGACACCGCGAACGCCTTCCTACGCGAGAGGGGCCTCTCGAACGAGGGCTTCTGACGGGCGCGATTGCGGCCGGGGGCGGCCTTGCCACCCTCGGGTGCGAGGTGGCGTGATAGCGCGACGTTACCGACCGCAGGCTCGCAGATGGGCACCGGCGCTCCTTCGCATGGAGCTCGACAAGCTGCTATGGAAGAAGAGGCGCGACATCCAAATCAAGCAGATGTGGGACCTCCTCTGCGCTTACTGTTACCTGCTGAGGTTGGCCAACTACTCCGTGTTGGAGAACGCAATCTCTCATGGGCTCTCTAGTGCCAGTTCTTTGGTATCGCGGACGGTGTT
>ONMP01000053.1 GCA_900318935.1 uncultured Actinomycetes bacterium | reverse complement strand
AGGCCGAAATCATGGAAATCATCGACCACCACCGCGTGGGCACCATCGAGACTCCCGGCCCCATCTTTTACCGCTGCGAGCCCGTGGGCAGCACCTGCACGATTATCTACGAGATGTTCCGCGAGTACGACGTCGAGATTCCCGCCGACATAGCCGGTCTCATGATGAGCGCCATCCTCTCGGACACGCTGTGCTTCCGATCGCCCACCTGCACGCCCGACGACATCGAGGCAGGACACGATCTCGCAATCATCTGCGGGGAAAGCCCGGACGCATACAGCGATGCGATGTTTGACGCCGGTGCGGACCTTACCGGGCGCACGGCCGACGAGATCTTCAACTCCGACTTCAAGATTTTCTCGCGCGCCGACGTGAGCTATGGCGTAGGGCAGACGAGCTTCATGACAAAGAAGAGCCGCCGTCAGGCTGAGGCCCTGCTCAAGCCCTACTTTGAGACGGCCTCACGCGCCAAGGACATCCCCATCCTCTTCTACATGTTCACTGACATCCGCAAACAGACCACCGAGATGCTCTACTACGGACCAAACGCCGAGAACCTCTTGCAACGCGCCTTTAACGTCAAGGCCAAGAACGACCGGGTCATCCTGCCCGGCGTCGTGAGCCGCAAGAAGCAGGTCATTCCTGCCCTGATGAGCGCAATCCAGGTTTTCCAAGACGAGCAACGCTAGCGCGCGGACAGGGGGGACGGGGGCGTTTGTCCGCGTCTCGCGGACAAACGCCCCCGTCCCCCCTGTCCGCCCTGTCCTAGCCCCAGACCACGGCCTCTAGGGGACGCAGTTCGCCCGTCGTCGCATCCCCCATCGAGCCGGCAAGCAGCTCCAACCCCTCAACTAGACCCGCGTCATAGGTTGCCGGCTCATCCGAGAAGTTTGCAAGCGTTACGGCGCGCACGTCGCCAAGCGTGCGCTCAAAGGCCATGACCTGCTCGTCGTCCGCCATCAGCTCATGCCAATCACCCGCAAGGAACACGTCATTGCCCAAGCGCAGCTTCGCAAGCGAGCGATACCACGCCAGCACGGAATCCGGGTCCGTCTCCTGCGCAGCTACGTTGCAGGTCGCATAATCGTCATGTACCGGCAGCCAAGGCTTAACCGTTGAGAAACCCGCGGCCTCGCTCGCATCCCATTGCATCGGCGTGCGTGCGTTGTCACGGCTGAACCGCACGCACGCAGCCAGCGCCTCTGCGTCGGACAGCCCCTCCCCCTTCGCGAAGTCATACTGAGCCTTGGTCTGCACGTCATCGAACTCGTCGATGGACTTCCATTCCGCGTTACCGTAGCCCAACTCCTCACCCTGGTATATGAAGGGCGTGCCACGAGTGGTAAGCAACACGGTACCGAGGACCTTCGCCTTCTCGGCAAGCGGACCCCCACAGCGGAAGAAGTTCACCGTCGAGCGGGGCTGATCATGGTTCTCGAAGAAAGCGGGGTACCAGCCATTGCTCACCGTTGCCGCCTGGCTCGCCGCCAAGGCACGCTTGAGGTCGGTGAGCTCCCATGTCACGGGACGGCACCAGATCTCTGCCGCACCCATCGGCACGTGCATATGGCTGAACTCAAAGAGCATGTCAAAGACGCCGTTCTCGCCGACCCACTGGTCAAGCTCCTCAGCCGCCACGCCGTTAGCCTCGCCCACCATAAAGATGTCACGTCCATCACGCACAGCCGTCTTGAACTCATGCAAGAAGTCCAAAATGCCGGGGGTGTTTGCCGTAGCGGCATGCACTGGGTATAGTCCGTCTTCGCCATCGGCAGGGCCGTCCTCAAAGACGGGAGGCTTCTTGATGTAGGTGATGGCATCGATGCGGAAGCCGCCCACACCCTTGTCGGCCCACCAGTTCGCGATGTCAAAGAGCGCCTTGCGCACCTCCGGGCACTCCCAGTTGAGGTCGGGCTGCTGCTTGGCAAAGGTGTGCAGGTAGTATTGCCCACGCTCCTCGCACCACTCCCAGGCACTCCCGCCAAATATCGAGCGCCAGTTGGTGGGTGCCGAACCGTCCTCGCGCGCATCGCGCCAGATGTACCAGTCAGCCTTGGGGTTGTCGCGAGACGTTTTCGACTCGACAAACCATGAGCATTCCTCGGAGGTGTGGTTAAACACGAGGTCCATCACGATGCGAATGCCGCGCTTCTTGCCACAGGCGATGAGCTCGTCCATGTCAGCCATGGTGCCGAACGACGGGTCGATGGCGTAGTAGTCCTGCACGTCGTAGCCATTGTCGACCATGGGGCTCTTGTAGCAGGGCGTTATCCACATCGCCCCGATGCCCAGCTTCTGCAGATAGTCGAGCTTGGCTGTGATACCAGCGATAGTACCCGTGCTCTGCCCCGCCATATCGAGGAAGCTCTTTGGGTATACCTCGCATGCGATGGTCTTTTGCCACCAAGCCATGTCGTTCAGGTCTGCCATTGTTTGTCCTTTCACAAGTTAGCTTGCGTTCCTACCGTATAGTCGCGTGATATCGGCAATGCGCCGTGCCAAGTCAGCCGTCAGCTGCCCAGGCCGTAGACGCCAACGCCAGTTGCCATCCATGGTGCCAGGCGTGTTGATGCGCGACTCCGGTCCGAGCTCCAGATAGTCCTGCATCTGCGCAAAGAACAGCGTGGCCGGACTCGACATCCCCTGCCGCACCATTCCCCACACTTGACCCTCTTCGTCGTTGAGCCCCACGTAGCTACGGGCCAGAGCCAGGCAAGTCGGACTCTCCTCCGCAAACCACGCGCCCAGCGGAGCGTTGTCATGCGTGCCGGTGTAGCACACGCAGTTCACGGGGATGCCGTGAGGCAGGTGCTCGTTATCCTCACGTCCGTCAAAGGCAAACTGCAAGACCTTCATGCCGGGCAGGCCCGAAGCGAGCAGCAGCTCCATGACATCGGGCGTCGGCTTCCCCAAATCCTCCGCGACAAGCGAGACCTGAGGCGCGCCTTGCCGCAGTGCGTCGATGAGAGCGATGCCCGGACCATCCACCCAACGGCCGTTCTTTGCGGTCGAAGCATCCGCCGGAACCGACCAGTAGCGGGCAAATCCTCGGAAATGGTCGATACGCACCATGTCATACAGCTGTCCTGTCGCCTGCACGCGACGTTGCCACCACGAAAACCCGTCGGCCGCCATGGCCTCATAGTCATAGAGCGGGTTGCCCCAGAGCTGCCCTTCGCTGCTGAAATAGTCAGGCGGCACGCCCGCCACCTCCACGGGATTGTTGCGCTCGTCAAGCTGGTAGTTCTCGGGATGCGCCCACACGTCAGCTGAGTCAAGCGCCACGTAGATGGGCATGTCTCCAAAGATTCCCACGCCACGCTCATGCGCATACGCGCGCAGCTCCGCCCACTGCGCAAAGAACAAGTACTGCACGTAGGTAAAGAACCGCACATCGGCTTCAAGCTCCTGTGCATAGCGCTCGCACGCGTCCGCCCTGTGCAAGCAAATCGCCTCGTCCGGCCACGCCTGCCATGCGGCCATGCCAAAGTGGCGCTTGACGGCCATGAAGAGCGCATAATCGGGCAGCCAGTCCTCGTTCTCCGCGACGAAGGCAGCCACCTCTTCCCGGTCGCGCTCCCAACCCCGCTCGCAAGCGAGGCGCAGGAGGTCAAGCCGACTCTGATAGAGCTGCTCATAGTTCACGCGTGTGGGATCGTCACCCCAATCTGGAGCGCGCACCTCTTCCTCGGTGAGCAACCCGTCAGTGACGAGGAGGTCGAGGTCGATGAAGTAGGGATTGCCCGCGAAGGCGGACGGGCTCTGGTACGGCGAGTCGCCATAGCTAGTGGGAGCGACTGGCAACACCTGCCACCAAGCCTGTCCCGCGCTGGCCAAGAAGTCCACGAAGTCACGGGCGGCCTGCCCCATCGTCCCCACTCCATACGGCGAGGGCAGAGAGAAAAGCGGAAGTATGATGCCACTGGCACGTTTCATGGTCTACTCCCTTCACGATGCCAAAACAACCGCGCAGCGTTCTATAGTACACGAAAGCAGCTATGCCTTGAGGACGTAGACGGCGCCGTGACCGCCCATCACCTGCCAGGTGCCCTCACCCAGCAGGCCAAACAACTCTTCGCGCTCCTGCCGCGCCAGCTCCGGATTCGTGTCCACCGATGTCATGAGATACGGCCCCAGAGTGTTGTATCGAGACTGAGGCTTCGTCTGACCATGCACGTTCACAAAGACGTCGCCACTCAGGCACAGCTTATGCGTTCGCTCGATGAGCAAAGTCTCGCCACGCACGTGTCCGCCCTTGCCCTCCCACACCTCGAAGCGCAGGGGCGCGACCTCAAGCGTGTCAATGCGGCGAAGCAACTCTTGTTGCTCGCCCATGGCACTCGGCTCCCCGAGACAAATCATACGCTCGTACGCAGGCGTGCGATATCCAGAGAGCACGCCACCGATGCGATTGTAGGGATACGCCAGCGGATTCTGCTCGCGCCAATTCACGATACCCATGGACTCAAACATGAAGTTATCTATCACGCGCCCCGACGCGTATACCTCGTCGAAGAGATGACACGCCCCCACGTGATCGAAGTCGGCATGCGTAAGCACGAGCTTCTTTGTGCGCTCGTCCCAGTCGGGATACAGGTCGCGCAATATGCCCTCCAGCTCGGACGCATAGCAGCATTGACCGCAGTCCACGCACAGTAGGCATTCATCGCACTCAAAGATCCATGTGTCGGAGCCAATGGGCGGCTCGATGCACACGCACGAGACGCCGCCAGCAGTCATGAGCCGCGTGATGCGTGTGTTTGCCGCAAAGGCAGAGCCGCGATATGCGGCAATGTATTCAGCCACTTGATCGATGTAGTCAAAGGGTTTGTACGGGTCCGCGTCCTCGCTCACGAGGTTCTGCATGACGCGGTTCGAGTTGATGAGAATCTCTTCTTCCTCGTCGAACGAGAGCTTCAGTCTCGACGCGAGGCCATGGGCAAACGACAGTATGAAGTGGTTGTTGTCCAGCATATTTGGTCGCTCCCCGCGCTTGATCAGCCGCGTCTCGCAGAGCTCGTTGGCGTCGTGAAGCAGGACCGCGAGTTGCCGCTGGTCAGTCACGCAAACTGCCACGCGAGCGCTTCCGCCGTCGAGGCCATCGGTTCGAACGTCCACATAGGTAACGTTGAGTTCGTGGCGCTGCATGAGGGCAAGCAGTTGCTCGAGCACGTCCATGCGCCCGTCGAGGTCAAACTCCAGAAGGCGCACCTCCGCCACCTCGCGCTGGCCTGGAAGAAATCGCCAAGCTCGCAGATCCCTCATCATCTCCTCGAGCCCAGCCATCGTGCCCGACACGTCCAAAAAGAGCGCATGTACGTCAACGACACGGTTGTAGCTCACGCGCAGCGCATCGACGCCATGCGCAGACAGGATGCGCATTACCTCGCGAAGTGCGCCGGGACGGTCGGGCAGGACGAGGGCGAGTGACTTCTCCATAGGAACCTCCATAAAACGTTGTGCCACATGGCATTGTGGCACAACTGAGGCAGATTCCGAAAGTGTAGTGTGTGCCGTGAGGACGAGTCCCCACGGCACATTTGGCGCTACTCCTCGCTCTCGAACTTGGCGAGGGTGTTCATCATCGCGGGGATAACCTGCTTCTTGCGGCTCACGACGCCGGGCAGCACGGCCATACCGTCCTTGGCGTCGCAGTCGAAGGCGCGGGCGCACAGACGCTCGGCGCCATTGCCCCAGTAGAGCATCTCGGTGGTCTGGCTCTTGATGTCGGTGAACATGTAGAAGATCATCGGTACGTCCTTGACCTTGGCCGCCGCCTCGAAGTAGGGCGCGAGCAGCTCCTCGCCCGCCTTGCGGCTGTTTTCGGTCATGTAGGAGCCCTGGCCCACGCCAAAGCTTACGTTACCGCGGCTAAAGATCTTGAAGTCGGAGTTAAAGACCTCCTCGGCCGTGCGCCCCTCGAGGTCGGCACCAGCGTCAAACATCGCGTCACTGTAGGTGTCCGGATCCTCGCCGCAGATCTTTGCGAGCTCCTTGCCCACATAGATGTCACGCGGGGTGCAGGTTGGCGAACGGAAGCAGAGTGTATCGGAGAGGATGGCGCTCATCATGAGGCCGGCGATGTTGGCCGGAATCTCGATGCCGTTCTCCAGGAACATCTCGTAGACGATGGTGCAGGTGCATCCCACCGGCTGCAGGCGATAGAAAATGGGGCCGGGCGTCTCGAGCGTGCCCACGCGGTGATGATCGATGACCTCGAGAATCTCGGCCTCGTCCATGCCGTCCACCATCTGGGAGACCTCGGCGTGGTCCACGAGGATGACGTTCTTCTTTTGCGGGTTGACCATGTCGCCGGAGCCGACGAGCGCGAAGTAGTGCCCCTCTTCGTCAATCACGGGGAAGAAGCGATGGCCGGTGCGCGCCATGACCTTCTGAGCCTCTTCGACGGCTGTGTTCATCGAGAAGGACGCGCACTTGTCCGCAGGCAGCATCTTTGCACGCACGGGTACGGCCATGGAGATGAGACGCGCAGCCGCATAGGTGTCGTACGGCGTGCCGATGATCACGGCACCGAAGTCCTCGGCGAGCTTCTTGATGGGGTCGGTGACGTCGGCCTCGCAGCACACGATGAGGCACTTTGCGCCCTGCTCGAGGGCGAAGGCCTGTGATTTGAGACGATTGGTGACGAGCACGGTGTCGCCCGGCTTGATGACGTTGGCCATGACCTTCGGACTCGTGCCCACGCAGACCTGTCCTCCCTCGATGCAACCCTTGGGGTCACCGACGATCATGGTGCCATGCAGGGTGTCGAGGATGTTCACGAAGGGGGTGCGCGCCATACCAAGCGACTCACGGTCGAGAATGTCCATGTTTGCGTTGGCGACGTCCTGCACGGCGATGACGCCCTGCAGAGCGCGCTTGCTGTCGGCGATGGCGAGCGTCGGGACGCGCGTCTCCTTCATGAGGTTCCACGCCACATAGAGGCTCGTCTCTGCGTCGATGCCGGACTGCTCGACGAGCGAGAGGTCCTTGAGCTGCGGGCGCACGCTCGTGATGAGGCGAGGCTCCTCAAAGCCGAAGTGCTTGAGCGCGTAGCCTGTCTCACGGTTGACGGCGCCGGCGCGACGCGCCTCGTAGACCGTGCTCTGATCGAGCTGGTTCTTGAGGTAGGCGTAGCTGATGGCAGCGCAGATGCTGTCGGTGTCGGGATTGAGGTGGCCGATAACGTTGACCTTGCGGATGGAGTTGGGCATGGAGACTCCTTTGCGACGACGCACATAGATAGGAAGATGATAGCGCCGGCAAGGCCTCGACGCGAGGGATTGTCGGTGCGTGGTAGACGAGTTTGCGAGAGCAGACTATACTTGGCGACGGTAAAAACCATTGATGGGAAGCAGAGCGATGACATCACAACAGGACACCGTGGCCGTACTCATACCTTGCTACAACGAAGAGCTTACCATTGGCAAGGTTGTCGACGATTTCCGCCGTGTCCTACCTGAGGCCGAGATCTGGGTCTATGACAACAACAGCACTGACCGCACCGCCGAGATCGCCCGCGCTCACAGCGCGCTGGTCCGCCACGAACCGCGTCAGGGCAAGGGCAACGTAGTGCGGCAGATGCATCGCGACATCGATGCCACGTACTACATCATGGTAGACGGCGACGACACCTATCCCGCAGAACACGCGCCTGACCTTCTCGCGCCGCTTATCTCGGGCGAAGCCGACCACGTGGTGGGCGATCGCCTGTCCAACGGCACTTACGGCAGCGAGAACAAGCGGCAGTTCCACGGCGTGGGCAACAACCTCGTGCGATGGCTCATCAGGGTCCTCTACGGTTTCGACTATCATGACGTCATGACAGGCTACCGTGCCTACACGAGGCCTTTTGCCAAGACCTTCCCTTGTCTTTCGGAAGGTTTTCAGATCGAGACCGAGCTCTCCATCTTTGCCGCTGACCGCCGATGGCGCATCGCACAGGTTCCCATCGAGTACCGCGATCGCCCGGAGGGCAGCGTCTCGAAGCTCAACACCGTGTCCGACGGCATCAAGGTGCTGCGAATGATCGCGTCACTTTTCAAGGACTATCGCCCGTTCCCGTTCTTCTTGCTGCTTTCGCTTGTCTTCCTCGTCCTATGTCTCCTATGCGGCCTGCCCGTCATCAAGGAGTTCAGACTGACCGGCCTCGTAGACCGCTTCCCCACCGCCATGCTCGCCATGGGACTGGGCATCCTCTCCGCGCTCATGCTCGCCGTGGGGCTTATGCTCGATACGGAGGTCAAGTCGTCACGACGCGCATGGGAACTGGAGTGCATGCGCGTCTTTGAGGAAGAAAACGCTCGGAGGAGCGCCCGACAGCAGTAGTCATCCCAAAAGGCTACTCCCCTTGGCGCTCGTCTCCGTGAGGGACACGACCAGGGACAGCACCCCCATTGAAGCGTGTGAGCGCCCCCGCACAGCACAGCGCGACACACAGCAAGGTGACCACTTGCCCACGATAGGTAAAGAACGCGTGCTGGTAGGAGTGGTTCGCGGCAAAGAAGTACCAAGCGTAGGGAAACACCGCCACGACCAGCAAGGGTAGCATCCACCAGAGAGACGTCCCGCCTTGGCCCTCGCCCATCTTTGCATTACGCGCGACGTAGATGGCGGTGCCAGCAACCATGAGCGCCACGAACGGCTTGCACCATTTCGGAAATCCCAAGTCGAAGTTCTTTGTGATGGCATCCCATCGACTGATCTGCGCCGAGTCGACCGCCTCGAACTCGCGTGAGGCACTGCGTTCGAATATCTTTGCCACGCCTGCGGCGATCACGTCCTGGCCCGTGATCATCGTTGCGATCACCCACTTTGACGCCCACATCGCCGCATACCCCACCGCCCAGCACGCACTCAGTGCCACGACACCTAGGATGGCATGCACGACCGCATCCTTACCCAAGTCATAGCGGGAAAGATAGACGAGCATTGCCAAGCTGACACCCAGCGTCGTGATCGGCGCACAGAGGAAGTCGAAGTATGAGGTCGTCGCCCCCAGGACGAGGAAGGGCACCGTCCACCACCCCACGTTGCCTCGCAAGGTGCGGCCCCTCCTCTCTGTCTGCCACAAGACCACCAACGTCCCCGCAAGGGCCAGGAACGTGCAGGCGGCCAGAGAGAGCGAAAACATCGTCACCACCACGTTGAAGGCAACGAACGACACTCCGAACGCCACGCCCGCCACAGCCTCGCCGCGCCTCGCGAGCAGGACGGCCACAAGCAGGACAAGAACCGAGCAGGTCATCAGCGCAAACATTCGTATCTGCTCTAGGTTGAGCAGCAGAAGCAGTGGCTTGAGAAAAACCAGGTAGCCGTGCCAATACTGGCTGTACACGGGGAGCTTACCATCGGACTCACCGATACCCAGCGACAGCTGGTCGATCTGCGTCTCCCCCTCGCCCGCGTGCGGGTTGAGCATCGCATAGCGCAAGGGATCGCTGTGCCCGTGCGCGGCTTGGTTGAGCATGGCGGCAACCGTGTAATTGTCAAGCGTCCAAGTGCTGTCGCTACCGATGAGCGCATGGTACTCACCCTCGGCGCTGAGCTGCTCGACCGATTCCTTGAGGTTCTTTTCCATGGGTGAGGTAGGCACGCAATAGGCCAGGACAATGAGCAGGAAGCCGACGACGACGCAAGCGAGGCAAACAACCGCAAGCCGCGCCATCGTCCCCAACGATCCGGAGCCGAATCGTTGGTTCAAAGAGATGCTACTTGTCGTGACCGCCATACAGACCACATCCTCCAGCATGCTCGATGGTACACACGTGATTCGAGGCTTTAGTCTAAGGTCTTTTTCTCGCACAGCACAAGGTCACCATAGAACAGCACACCCGATGCAGGATGCAGGATTGCGGGAGCAGACTGTGAATAGTAGCTACTCACTGTCGAGATTGCCTATAATGATTTGTTTGGCTTACGTAAACAACCCCAAACGAAAGACCGCTACGTGGAACTTCTGTCCTTACAGTTCGCGCTCTTCTTGCTTGCGCTCCTAGTCGTGTACTACGCCATGGGCCGGCTCGCGCCGCGCTTTCAGTGGGTGGTGCTGCTCATGGGCAGCATCGTGTTCTATGGCATCGTCGGCCATTGGCCGATGCTGTCGTTCATGCTGCTGACGGCACTCACCACCTGGGCCGGTTCGCAAGGCCTCGCGCGGCTCTCATCCCAAGCAAGAGATGCTCGCAAAGCCGCGAAGGGACGCGACGCAAAGAAGGTCGTCAAGCAGCGCTTCGTCCGTCGCCGCCGCCTCGTCCTCGCCGCGACGTTCGTCATATGCCTCGGCATGCTCGGCTACCTCAAGTACTGGAACACGATCCTCTTTAACTTAGGCCTCGCCGAGAGCACCCGCAGCTTGGGCATCCTGCTGCCGCTTGGCATATCGTTCTACATGTTTGCCTCGCTTGGCTACGTCATGGAGGTCTACAACGAGAAGCTCACGCCCGAGCCGAGCTTCGTGCGCTTCTGCCTCTTTGTCTCGTGGTTTCCCCAGGTAATCCAAGGACCGATCAACCGCTACGCCGAGATCTCCCCTCAGCTCTTCGCCTCGCGCGGGCCCTCGTGGGATGGCATGCGACGTGGCCTCGTGCGCCTCGGATATGGTCTGCTCCAGAAGTACGCCATCGCCAATGTCCTCGTGGGCAACTATCGCACCATCATCGGCCAATCCGACGGCGCGACGGCTGCGCCAGTCGTCGTGATAGGCATCCTGCTCTACTCCCTGCAGATGTACGCAGACTTCTCGGGCGGCATTGACATGGTGGAGGGTGCCTCGGAGCTCTTTGGCATCGAGATGGCGCAAAACTTCCGGCAGCCGTACTTCTCCACCTCGCTGGCCAACTTCTGGCGGCGTTGGCACATGTCACTCGGCCACTGGATGAAGAACTACGTTTTTTACCCGCTCGCCGTATGCGGTCCGATGCGCGAGCTCAACAAGCGGGCGACCAAGGCCCTCGGCAAACAGACCGGGCGCACGATCTCGGCTTGCGTATCCAACATCGTTGTCTTCTTTGTCGTGGGCTTGTGGCATGGTGCGGAATGGCACTTCATCGCTTGGGGCCTCTACAACGGCGTGATGATTGCGCTCGCCGACCTCTGCGCGCCTCTCTTTGCGCGACTCGGAGAACGCCTGCACATCCGACGCGAATCGGCAGGATTCCATCTGTTTGCCATTCTGCGCACCTTCGCCGTCGTCGCGGTGGGGCGCTATTTCGACTGCATCGAAAGCGTCAAGGTCGGACTCTCATGCCTCAAGGCCACCCTCACCAACTTCGTGCCGCTTGATAGCGTCGTACCCCAACTCGAGGCGCTCGGCGTCAGCTCACCGCATATGTTGGGCTTTGAGTCCATCGCACTCTGGGCACTGGCCGTCGTGTTTGCGGTGGACGTGCTCTACGAGCGAGGCCACGACGTGCGTAGCGAGTTGTTGAGCCTGCGCGTGCCATTGCGCATCGCAATCTACGTGGCCTGCGGCACCATCTTTGCATTCTCGCTCAGCTTTAGCCTGGAGCAGGGGGAGGCGTTCATGTATGCAAACTACTAGCATTCTGCGGCGTGCGGGCGCAGTGCTTGCCCTCCTGATCGTCGCGCTATCCGTAGACGTGGGACTTCCGCTCGCGTTCGAGCGGTACGCCACTCCCACCGACATCACTTGGCACAACTACCGCGCGTTGGAACCGAACTCCATAGACACGCTCGTGCTCGGCTCCTCGTTTGCATCGTTCGGCATCAATCCCGACGCACTCGATGCGGAACTCGGATCGCGTTCGTACAACCTTGCCACGATGGCCCAGACCTTGCCCAACTCGCTCGACACCCTGCGATCCGCATTGGCCGACCACAAGATCGAACGTGTCATCCTCTGCATCGGTTCGGATTCCCTGCAGCATGCCTCACAGTATGATCGTGAGGTCGCCTTCCTCCAGGCAAAGAGCCTCGGCGACTCCGCACCTGATATCCTGCGCAACGTCGCGACGCTCGCACTTGACGAGGACAACTTCTCGAACTCGAAGTCCTTGGGCTGGATCTTTCCATGGGCGTACACCGCAACGCAGTTCGACGCAGAGTACGTCGCCGACAACATCCGCAAGCGCCTCGACTACCCTGACCCCACCGATGCCATGGAGATAGAGGGTCCCCCATGGCGCTACATGGGGGATGGACACTGCGCCTATGACAGTTGGCTAGACTATCAGACGATGACATCCAACCAGCTCGCAATCGCGACGGCTGAGCCGTTTCGTGACAAGAACCTCCGCGAGCTGTGCGACCTGCTCGAATTCTGCTCTGACCACAACCTGCCAACCTATGTCGTCATCGCCCCCCATCCCGACTACGCTAACCTCGCGCTCCAGGATCCGGACTATCCCCGGCTCATGGCCAGTCTCAAGGAGCTCGTGGAGGCGCATGGGGCCACCTACCTCGACTGCAACCTCATCGATCCCAGCATCTACCGACCACTCAACGAGGACTTCAGCGACCAGGAGCATCTCAATCCTGGCGGGTCGCAACACTACTCGACCGCACTCGGATCGTTCATCGCTACGAGCGAGGCCAACGGAGAGCTTAAGTCCTTCTCATATGACGACTGGGACGCTTACCTCGACTCATTCGACGACATCGAGCTATGCTACACCGAGTACGAGGTTCGTGACGGCGAAGTCGCGCTAACGGCAGGATCTGTCGCCAAGCCCAACGTCGAGGTAGAGTACCAGCTCGAAGTCGCGCATGAACAAGAGGGCGACTATGAGGTCGCACAGCCCTTCTCCACGGAGTCCACGTTCAACATACCCATTGACGGTAACGGCGCGCTCGAGATACGCGTCACCGTCCGCGCAGTCGGCTCGACGTCATCCGATGACGCACGAATCTGGCACCATACCATCTGGTACTGATTACCCAGGAAGGATGCCCCATGTACAACGTACTTCAGATGCTCGAGGCAACTGCCACGCGCGTACCCGACAAACGCGCCGTCGCCGACCCCGAGCGCTCGCTGACTTTTGCCGAACTGCTCGCGGCGTCACGCGCTGCGGGCACTTGGCTCGCGCGCGCAGGAGTAGCGCCGCGCACAGCCGTGGCGTTTTACCTCGAAAAGAGCGCCCCCGCCTGGGCAGCGATGCTCGGCGCGGTGTATGCGGGCGGCTTCTATTCCGTCATTGACGTACGCCAACCCGAGGGCCGCGTACACGAGATGATTGCCGTGCTTCAACCAACCGTCGTGCTCACCGATGCCGAGAACGCCGACCGCGCGCACGAGCTCCTTGACACGACGGACTGCCGCATCGCCCTCATCGATGACGCGTTGTCCGAGGTGGCTGACGATGCGCTGCTAGCTGCTGTCCGCGCGCAAGCGACCGACTGCGACCCTCTCTATGCCAACTTTACAAGCGGCAGTACGGGTACTCCCAAGGGCTTCGTCGCACCGCACCGTTCCGTTCTCGACTGGGCACGGGCGTTCACCTCGACTTTCGGCATCAACGAGACCGACGTCATGGGCAATCAGGCCCCCTTTGACTTCGATGCGACGAACAAGGACGTGTATTCGTCACTGCTCACCGGTGCCACCGTGCAAATCATCCCGCGCGCGTATTTCTCGAACCCGACACAGCTCATGGACTACCTCTGCGAGCGCGAGGTCACGACGCTATGTTGGGCCGTGAGCGCCATGTGCTTCGTCTCGATCATGGGCGGCTTCGACTATCGCGTGCCCACGTTTGTTCGTCGCGTACGCTTCAGTGGCGAGGTGATGCCTCCCAAGCAGCTGCGCGTGTGGCAGCGCCACTTACCCGACGCGACCTTCGTCAACCTCTACGGTCCCAGCGAAGTCACCTGCAACTGCACATATTTCGTCGTGGAACGCGAATACGCCGACGACGAGGTCATCCCTGCGGGCAAGGCCTTCCCCAACGAGCGGGTCTTTCTGCTCGACGAACAAAATCGTGAGATCACGGGGCCGGACACTACGGGCGAGGTATGCGTGGCGGGCTCATGTCTCGTGATGGGCTATCTGGGAGCTCCCGAACGCGCGGCCAAGGCATTCATGCAGAATCCCGCCAACACGCGCTGGCTCGAGCCCATCTATCGCACGGGCGACCTCGCGCGCTACGACGAGAACGGCGACCTCGTGTACATCTCGCGCAAGGACAACCAGATCAAGCACCTCGGCCAGCGCATCGAGCTCGGAGACATCGAGGCTGCCGCGCATGCCGTGGACGGCGTTGAGAG
>ONMP01000314.1 GCA_900318935.1 uncultured Actinomycetes bacterium | reverse complement strand
GCTTTGATGTGGATCCCGATGCGCGAATCCAGGACATCACTGTCGGCATGCAGCAGCGTGTGGAAATTCTGAAGGCACTCTACCGTGGCGCCGAGATTCTCATCCTCGACGAGCCGACAGCCGTTCTCACCCCGCAGGAGATCGACAAGCTCATCGAGATCATGCATGACCTCATTGCCAAGGGCAAGACGATCATCATCATCACCCATAAGCTCCGTGAAATTATGCAATCAGCCGACGAGTGTTCGATTATCCGGCGCGGTGTCTACATGGGTACCGTCGATGTCAAGACCTCCAGTGAGACTGAGCTTGCTTCAAAGATGGTGGGCCGAAACGTCAACCTCACCGTGGAGAAGACTCCCGCACACCCCGGCGACGTCGTTCTCTCGATTCGCGGCCTCACGGTCAAGGACGATCGTGGCATCGAGCAGGTGCGTGGCCTTGACCTCGACGTTCGGTCGGGCGAGATCGTGGGAATCGCGGGCATCGATGGCAACGGCCAGCAGGAGCTCGTGGACGCAATCACGAACCTTGCCAAGGCCGAGTCTGGCAGCATCAAGATGAAGGGCAAGGAGCTCACCAACACCACACCGCGCAACACCTTCGTTTCCGGGGTTGCAACGATACCTTCGGACCGTCACCGCTGGGGTCTCGTGCTGCCCTTCGCCGTGAGCGAAAACACCGTGTTGGAGCGCCATGTGGACGATGAGTTTGGCAAAGGCATAAACCTCGACTACGACAAGCTGCGTAGCTATACGACCGACCTGATCAAGCAGTTTGACATCCGTCCGGTTGGATGCGAGGACGAGCGCATGAGCGGGCTTTCCGGTGGCAATCAGCAGAAGGCCATCATCGCTCGCATGGTCTCCTCGGAGCCGGAGCTCCTCATCGCGTTCCAACCCACGCGCGGACTGGACGTGGGTGCCATCGAATTCGTCCACAAGACGCTCATTGCCGAGCGCGACAGGGGAGCTGCAATCCTGCTTATCTCCTTCGAGCTGGATGAGGTCATGGACGTGTCCGACACCATCGCGGTCATCTACCACGGTCAGATCACGGGTACCTTCGCCCAAGGCACCGTGGATGAGAACAAGCTGGGTCTTATCATGGCGGGAGGTGAGGCAAAGTGAGCAAGCTCGAGAAGTTTCTTCGCTCACGCTTTGCGGCGGCGCTCTTTGCCGTCATGGTGGGCTTCGTCATATCGGCGGTGGTGCTCGCCGTGGCGGGTTACGATCCCATCGCTTCGTTTGCGGCACTCTTCAATGGCTCATTTGGCAAGCCGAAGTACATATCCAACGTCATCATCAAGGCTACTCCCATCCTGCTGACGGGCGTCTCGGTGGCGTTTGCGTTCAAGACGGGCCTCTTTAACATCGGGGCAGAAGGGCAGTATATCCTAGGCACCACACTTGCCACGATGGTTGGGGTTACGCTTAACCTGCCCATGCCGTTTCAGCTGCCACTCGTGCTGCTCGCGGGCATCGTGGGTGGAGCGGCGCTTGGCGCCTTTGTGGGATGGCTCAAGGCAAAGTTCGGCATCCACGAGGTCATCACCTCGATTATGTGCAACTGGATTGCGTTCTATTTCTGCAATTTCATCGTTAATACCAAGACCTTCCACAAGCCGGACTCTTCGAGCGCCCTGCCGGTCAACCCCTCAAGCTATACGACGATTCTGGGTACGTGGAAGAAGTCCGAGGCCGGCAAGGAGTTCCTGAAGGGAATACCGTGGTTGCGCGAGATTCTGCTCAAGACCGACATCAATGCCGGTTTTGCCGTTGCCATCCTCGTAGCCGTGATCATCGGTTTCGTGCTTACGCGCACCAAGCTCGGCTACGAGCTGCGGGCGGTCGGCTTCAACCGTGATGCCGCACGCTTCTCGGGTATCCCCGTCGAGCGCAACATCGTCCTTTCGATGCTCATAGCAGGCGCCATCAGCGGACTCGCCGGGGCGCTGACCATCACGGGCATCGCCCCGCACACCATCAGCCTTCTTGCCGCCATGGAAAGCTACGGCTTCAACGGTATGTCGGTCGCCTTTATCGCAGGCTGCTCGCCCATTGGCTGCATACCGGCGTCAATCATGTTTTCTGCGCTCATCTATGGCGGGATGTCGGTTCAACAGAGTCTCGGTGCCCCCTCTGACATCATCAACATCATGATCGGCACGATTGTCTTCTGCACGGCACTGCCTGGCATCACGCCTGTTCTTGCCGACCTCGTACACAAGAAGCGCGAGGAGCGGGATGACGCCCGGACGACCAAGAACGGTACGCCCCTTCCCGAAAAGGAGGCATAGCATGGAAAGCTTCTTCTTGCTCATCGGTATCACGCTTATGTATTCCACCCCGCTCGTCTTTGGTGCTCTGGGTGGTGTCATCTCGGAGCGCTCCGGCGTGACGAACATCGGCATTGAGGGCATGATGGTCATCGGCGCCATCGCGGGTGCAGCCGGGAGCTACTTCACCGGCAATCCTTGGGTTGGGTTCCTCGCAGCTGGAGTGGCAGGTGCACTTGTCGCGTTGCTCCATGCTGTCGCCTCGGTATCCTTTGCCGCCGACCAGACCATCAGCGGTGTTGCTATCAACATGCTGGCCCCGGGCCTTGCGCTCTTTGCCTGCCGCTCGTTCTTTGAGGGTGCGGCCATGAGTCCGATCGCACCCAAGCTACCAAAGGTTTTGGGG
>ONMP01000386.1 GCA_900318935.1 uncultured Actinomycetes bacterium | reverse complement strand
AAGACTTGCCATAACAGAGCTCCCTTCGATCCCGTTGCTGCGCACTACTAACAGGCTCTTTCCTGTTAGCGTCATTATCTATATGGATATTTTCGTTGTTAACTTGCAAATCATGGTATGTTTTTAAGCTTTACTCGTGTTTTGCGAGGTAGATGCCTTGCGCTGTGCCTCTTGTAAGGCGTCTGGTTTCCGCAAACGGTAGGTATTTTCTGGTAAATGGAATATCACTGTTCTAGTTTATAGTAGATTGAAGATATATTATATATACTTGTTCGCATTCATATGAACGAAACCAAGCTAGACACACGGAGCCATGCCCATGCCAGCGTCTCAGAACACCTACCAGGTCTTCCCTGCAACCGACTACATCGACCTCGTCCCCTACCGGTACGGGCGCGAGTTCTGTCGACCAGGCCATTCATTTGGACCCGCGAAGCGAAACCACTATCTGTTTCATTACGTCATATCGGGGCGTGGCACATTGGTCTCTCAGGACGAGGATGGACACGAGACGCGCAACGAGCTCCATGCAGGTCAGGGATTCATGATCTTCCCCCAGCAGGTCAACACGTATCAGGCCGACATGGACGACCCCTGGGTCTACACGTGGGTAGAGTTCGACGGCATGCGCGTCCATGACACGCTCGAACTCATCGGTCTCATGCCGTCGAATCCCGTATATACTCCGAGCAGCGAGGAGCTGCGTGCACAGCTCGAACAGGAGATGCTCTTCCTCTCCACGCATCCAGAGGCTCCCGTACTTCAGCTCATCGGCCACCTCTACCTCTTCTTCGACTGCCTCGTTCGCTCCTCCTCAAGGAGGGGTCCATCCCCTTCGAGCAAGCTCCAGGACATCCATGTGCGTACAGCACTCGAGTATGTGGAACGCCATTATCGTGAGGACATCTCCATGGCGGATATCGCGCGGAGCACGGGCCTCAACCCAAGTTACTTTGGGAAGGTGTTCAAGGAGGCGACCGGCAGGACCCCTCAGCAATACCTTATCGGCTATCGCATGAACAAGGCCACGGAGCTCCTCAAGCTCACGTCCATGTCGGTCGCCGAAGTCGGAGCGGAGGTGGGCTATCCCAACCAGCTGCACTTCTCGCGCGCCTTCAAGGGTTTCTACGGTCTCTCTCCGCGCGACTGGAGGAAGTCAAATTCCAGGCTCATATAGTGGCACCGGAGAGTCTGGGGGCGTCACAACTCGGAATCGAGACCGGAAACATCGAAAGGCGCCTCGGATTCTTCCGAGGCGCCTCGTGTTTTCGCTGTTAGATAGGCAAATCCGCTATTCCCACTCAATCAGAATTGCGTGGCTGAGGTTGCCTGTGGTGGCTCAGGCTGCTCCATCGTATCCCTTGTCTCCACCGTGGCTTCGGCTGTTCTCCCTGCGGACGTCAAAGCGACGTCACGGGCGCCGTTTTGGCACCCGTGACGTCGCCTCACTTCGAGTCGGATGACGTCATGACGTCGCCCGACTGCGTTTGCGCTGGCTTTGAGACCGTTCTACCCTTCAATAGCATCCTTGATTGCATAGTAGTCCCAGTGATAACAACTATCGTTCGAGTTGTAATACCAAGCTGAGAGGTGCTTCCCTTGGTAACGGACAATTTCGGGACATAAGGACTTGTCAGGTGTTGCCATGTTGTAGAGCACCACAATCCTCAAATCGCTCGAGACGAGTGTAGAGGGACTTCTTGATGCTACAGGCCTTGCTCGCGTCGCGCGCCTGCGTCAGTTCATGGGCATCGGGAAAGGACAGGTCCCAGTATTCGCTCTCGTTCCATTCTTGCAGAGTGCTCACGAGATTATTGTCTCCGTCCCAGTCTGCCGCGATGTATGTTCTCGTCCGATATGGCATCAGCCTCTCCAATCTGTTAGATAGAAGCTCTTGCAGTACTTCCTCGCGTTTTCAATAATCAAGCGCCCAACGAATTCACCGAGGACCGTTGCCTTTCCCGTCATCATCGAGGCCCAGTTCATCCCATGTACCGGGAAGGACAACAATGGACACGCAGCCGTGAACGCGTTCGCGATTTGCAGTGAAGGCATCCCTGATGGTTTCGAATGACTCCCTGACTGACATGTGCGCTCTCGAAAGCCCAGTCCCAACCAACGGGATGTACAGCGGGTACCCCTGGCCGTGCTTGTCGTAGAAGTCAACGAGCGATACAAGCGCCTGCCCGACGTCTGCCGGCGAGCTCTGAGCGTTACCGTTCGCATCCATCGGAAGATGGCGGTCGGCAGAAGCCCAGATGCCGACGTCGTCCCAGCCGAAATCGCCAGAGGTGACCAGTACATTCTCCGCCTTCTCCATCACGGCGTAGTCGAAGGAAATCTTCGGCAGGTGCTCGTAATCCTTCGGCGTGATGCCGACAAGCTGCGGCGCATACTTCGCAAGCGCCGCCTTG
>ONMP01000198.1 GCA_900318935.1 uncultured Actinomycetes bacterium | reverse complement strand
AGTCTGAGATCGCGATACGCGTGGCATTGGAGGAGGGTGTAGAGCCAATCGCGTTTCTCTTGGACGAGCGGAAGCTTAAGGCGATGGATGATGTGCTCGCGAACGTGTCGGAAGATGTGCCCGTCTACGTGCTCAATGCCGAGGAAGCAGAAAGATTGACGGGGTATCGGGTGACGCGCGGGGCGTTGTGTGCCATGCGCCGTCCTACGTTGCCGAGTGCGGAGGAGCTCTGCACCCGAGCATGTCGCCTGCTGGTCCTTGAAGGTATGACAGATGCCTCCAACGTGGGGGCAGCCTTCCGCAACGCTGCTGCACTTGGGGCTGATGGCGTGCTGGTCGCCCCGTCCTGCGCAGATCCGCTTTGTCGGCGTGCCGTGCGGGTCTCGATGGGCAATGTGTTTCGTTTGCCGTGGGCGTATGGAGCGCATCCGTGGCCGGCGGAGCTTATGGATGTGCTTGCGGGGCAGGGTTTTGTGCGTATTGCGCTGGCCTTGCGCGAGGACGCCATCTCCCTCGCAGACGCGGACTCGCTTACGAAGGATGCACGCAAAGTTGCGCTCTTCCTTGGGGCAGAGGGATCGGGTCTTTCGACAAAGACAATCGAGATGTGCGATGCGACGGCAATCATACCCATGGCACGCGGCGTCGATTCGCTCAACGTTGCCGCCGCAGGTGCCGTCGCTATGTGGGAGCTCTTTGGTAGGCGAGCTAATTAGTACTGTTCGCCAGTGCCGCGCTCAAAGAGGGCAAATCCTTCCTCCGAGATCTCCACGGGCAATGTCGCGGTAGGGGAGGCTGCGCCGAGGGCCACGCAGAGGGCAGCGATCAGGTTCGGTGCCCATCCGACAGTTTCACCGTCGTAGGTGGTCGGCACGCCGGTCATGCCAGAGCCGTAGTAACAAGCGAGGATGGCGTCGGCATGCGAGAAGCGTGCGATGTCATAGGGCAGCTGGCTGCTAATCACTACGCCGCGAATGCCGTTGAGGGCACACTGTTCCAAGACGTTGTCTATGAAACTCGCAGCCATGCCGTTGAGGTCGTTTTCGCCATACATCGTTGAGACGAGCACGACAACCGAAGATGTTTCAAGCGCCTTTTCGTAGCTCTTTGCGAACTGCGAGTCGTCGATGGTGTCGTAGCAGAGCACCTTTACGGATGGCCGGGAGCCCACAAGGCTTGAGGCGTACGTGGCGGAGGCGACCTGGGACTCGTAGGGGACGAGCACCAGCACTTCGTCATCTTCTTGGGCGGGTAGCGCATAGTTGCCATTTTGGACGAGCGTGACGGAGCGCAGGGCAATCTGGTGCTCGAGGGAGTGATGATCCGCAGAGCCCACCGTCGCGTGTGCCTGGGCGATACGCTCGTCGAGTGTCGGGAGGCTAGACCTGCAGTCGAGAATGCCGCGATTGAGCTTCATCATGAGGACGCGCCTCACGGCCATGTCTATCGTTTGCTCAGGTATCGTTCCGTCCTCGACGAGAGATACGAGCGCTGAGACATAGGCATCGAGTGCCTCAAGGTAGCCTGGGATGCTCTGCGCGGGGTCAATCGGCTCGAGTAACATGTCCACCCCGGCCTCGAAGGCCATACGGCCCATGTCGATGGGATCGAAGTGGTCGGCAATCGCCCCCATCACGAGACTGTCAGTCATGACGACGCCCTCGTAGGAGAGCTCACCGCGCAGTACGTCGCTTACGAGTTTTTGCGAGCAGCTCGCCGGTAGTGTGATGCGCGAGCCATCCTTCGAGACGTACGGGGTGTTCTCGATGCGCGGGAACTGTATATGTGCACACAAGACCATGTCCACGCCACCCCTCGCCGCTGCGCGGAAGGGAACGAGCTCGCGCTCCATAAGCTCGTCAAGCGTGACGTCGACTTTTGGTAACCCTGTGTGACTGTCCGTGTCTGTGTCGCCATGCCCAGGAAAATGCTTGGCGCAGGATACGATGCCCTGATCGCGAAGGCCTTGCACGAACGGTGCCTGTAGTCGTGCCACGAGTTCTGGGTCGTCGCTGAATGCGCGTACTCCAATGATCGGATTCTCAGGATTGCTGTTGACGTCTACGTCAGGGGCAAGGTCGCAGTTGATGCCGAGGGCAGCTAGCTCCGAACCCATGAGGGCAGCAGCCTGTCGCACGTCACTCTCGTTGCCGTTGGCGCCGAGTGCCATGTTTCCGCACATGAAGCAGCCGTTTCCAAGGCGATGGACGTTACCGCCCTCCTGGTCGGTGGCGATGAGCAAGGGGACACGACCGACGGCCTCATCGGGTGTGTTCGCGACCTGTATCGCATCGGTGAGGCGCAGTGCCTGTTCGTTGGCTTGTAGGTTTTCACCGTAGAGGAGGATGCCGCCGAATGCGTGTCGCGCGAGGGCATCAGCTGCCTCGGCGGGGAGCTCCGTGAGACCGAGCATCGAGCCGTCTGCCCCTTGAGAGGCATAGCGCAGGCTAGGGATTATGAGCTGCTCGACCTTCTGTGTCGTACTCATGGCGGCCATGATGTCCGCCACGCGGTCTCCTGTGGACGCGCGCGTCATCACCGAGGCGACATCGTCGGAAGCGTCCTGCTGCGGCAGTTGCGGACCTGAGCATGCGGCCATAAAGACTCCTGAGCCTATCATGCCGAGTGCGGCCCTGCGGGAAACGTTGGGAAGCGGCATGGGTGGTCTCCTCACGCTGGGTTGGGTAGGGTGGGGGCGAATCCGTCATCACGCGTAAACATCCGCATGAACTCTTCGCCCGTGATGGTTTCCTTGCGCTGGAGGTAGCGGCTGATTTCGTGCAGTTTGAAGCGATGCACGCGCAGCGTGTCGAGTGCCGTCCTGTGGCCCTCCTCTACAAGGCGCTGTACCTCGCGGTCGATGTCCTGCGCCGTTCCCTCCGCGCAGGTAAGCTCTGAGCCTCCGCCGAGGTAGCGGTTGCGCTGATGTCCCAAGGCCACCATGCCGAAGCGCTCGGTCATGCCGTATTGGGTCACCATGGCGCGGGCGATCTGCGTGGCCTTCTCGATGTCGTTGGAGGCACCATTGGTCGCCTCGCCAAAGATGAGCTCCTCCGCGGCACGACCACCGCAGAGCACGGCAATTTTGTTGCGCATCTCGGTAGCAGTGGTGAGGAAGTGCTCGTCCTCGTCTACCTGCATCGTGAAGCCGAGGGCACCCGAGGTGCGTGGAACGATCGTGATCTTGCTCACGGGGGCCGAGCCCTTCTGCGATGCGGCAACGATTGCGTGCCCCGTCTCGTGGTAGGCGACGACCTGCTTCTCGTGTTCGCTGAGTACGGTGGATTTCTTCTTCTCGCCGGCGATGACGACGTCCACGGACTCGATGAGGTCCTCTTGTGTGACGAGAGAATGACCCATGCGCACGGCACGCAGAGCTGCCTCGTTGATCATGTTTGCGAGGTCCGCGCCTGACGCACCGGGTGTCGAGCGCGCCACAACGGAGAGGTCGACTCCGCGCTCCATCTTCACGTCGTTGGCGTGAATCTTGAGGATGGCCTCTCGGCCAGCGAGATCTGGAAGCTCGACGGGAATGCGCCGATCGAAACGGCCGGGACGGGTGAGGGCGATGTCGAGCGAATCGGGCATGTTGGTTGCGCCGAGCACGACGATGCCCTTGTTGTTGTCAAAACCGTCCATCTCGGTCAGGAGCTGGTTGAGCGTCTGTTCGCGCTCGTCGTTGGTCGTGAGGGCGCCGTCACGACGCTTGCCCACGGTATCGATCTCGTCGATGAAGACGATGCAGGGTGCCTTTTCATTCGCTTGCTTGAAGAGGTCACGCACTTTGGCGGCGCCGCGGCCGACGAACATCTCGACGAACTCGGAGCCCGATATCTGGAAGAAAGGCACCTTGGCCTCGCCGGCCACCGCCTTTGCGAGCAATGTTTTGCCTGTACCCGGAGGACCGACGAGCAGTGCGCCACGCGGGCATCGCGCACCGATGTCAGTGTATTTCTGGGGGTTCTCAAGGAAGCTTGCTATCTCTTGGAGCGCCTCTTTGGCCTCGTCTTGGCCGGCAACATCGGCGAAGGTGACGCCCGTCTCCTTCTCTCCGACGATTTTTGCACCTGAGCGTCCGAGACCACCCATGCCGAAGCCGCCGAAGCCGCCGCCAAAGTTCATGGAGGGGTCGTCGCCGTCCTCCATGGCCTTCTTCATCCGACGGTTGAGACGCCAGCCAAAGAACACCATGATGCCGATGGGTATGCCGTAGGAGAGCAGCATGTAGAGCCACAAGTCACTGCTCTGGTCGGGGATCTCGGCGCTGAAATCGACCTCGTGCTGTTGCAGCAGGGCCACAAGGTTATCGTCATTGGGAAAGACGGTAGTCTCATAGGTCTTGGTGGCCTCATTGTCTGCACCGCCGTCGGTAAAGCGAATCTTGCCAGTGCCGGTATTGAGATCGACCTTCTTTACCTGGTTGCGGTTGACCATGTTGAGAAACTCGCTGTACGACACGTCCTGTATCTGCTTGTGTTGGTACATCGTCAGGGATTGGTTGACCGCGAGCATTACCGCGACGGCAATGATTACATAGAGAAACATCGAGCGGCGGCGCTTCTGGTTATTCATGTCCATACTGGCTACTCCTTGGATGAATGCACATACGAATTCTATACTACCCGTAAACCGTTGCGAGGAGTCCCTGCGTAGACGTTAATTAGGGTTTTTCTCATGACGATTTCGTATTTCGTATTTCGTATGGACTTGTTTGCTACGGTCTAGGCTAGGCGTTACCGATGAGTTCAGACATAGTCTCAAAGAGGCGGTCTGATTCAACGGGTTTGGAGAGGTGCGCGTTCATGCCGGCCTCGAGCGACCGCTGTACGTCTTCGTCAAAGACGTTTGCCGTCATGGCGATGATGGGGATGGTCTGAGCGTCTGGTCGATCGAGTGCGCGAATGGACTTCGTTGCAGTGAGGCCGTCCATGACGGGCATGCGCACGTCCATGAGAATCGCGGTGTAATAGCCCTCAGGACTCTCGTCAAACATCCTGACAGCAATTTCGCCGTTCTTGGCTCGTTCGGACTCAATGCTTTCGAGCTCAAGCAGGTCAGACAAGATCTCGGCATTTTGGTCTACATCCTCTGCCATGAGTATCCTGCAGCCCTCGAGAACGCGTGTCATCGGCTGCTTCACATCCTCTGTGGGGGTGACGGGTTCTGTGAGTACTCGCTGCGGAAGCGTAGCGTGTATCGCCTTGGCAAGGCTGTCGGAAAAGAGCGGCTTTGCCATGATGTCGTCGACACCCATGGCCGATGCGTCATCCTCGATACTTTCCCAGTTATAGCCCGTGAGCATGAT
>ONMP01000226.1 GCA_900318935.1 uncultured Actinomycetes bacterium | reverse complement strand
GAAAACTTGGTTATGACGGCTCCGGCCACCTCACGCCGACTCAGGCGAAAGCAGCCATTGCCGTCACGGAAATCTGGATTGAGAGGTCACATGGGCAACATCAACAGCGTTGAGCTTAGCGGGCATCTGACCCGCGACGCAGAGCTGAAAGTCACGAAGTCAGGCTATCCCGTGGTCACCTTCGGCATGGCGGTCAACGAGAAGCGCAAGAACAGCCAGACGGGCGTGTATGACAGCATCCCCAACTTCTTCGAGTGCGTTGTGCATGGCAAGTACGGCGAGGCGATGTGCCCCCACCTTACCAAGGGGTCTTTCCTCGTGGTCAAGGGCAGGCTGCACTACTCCGAGTGGGAGAACCAGGGGCAGCGCAGGAGCAAGGTGGAGGTCGTTGTCGAGGACATTGACGGGTTGGGGCGTTCTAAGCCCGAATACGCCCCGCAGCAGGGTAGGACGGCCAACTACTCGGCAAAGGCTCCGAGCGCCCCGAATTCGCGCCCCACGCAAGCCCAGACGGAGCTTTACGACGAAGAGATTCCGTTTTAGGGAGGTTGCCATGGGCTACTGGGACAACCTTCCCGATGACGTGAGCGTGGGTGACCCTAGGGCACCGTGGAACGAGCCGGACTGGGACGAGTGGATTGCAGACTTGGACGACCGCGCGACGCTCATCGAGGAGCGCGAGTGGTACAGCAACTTTCTCAGGCGCGTGGCGGGTGACGAGTGATGGCGGCGCAGATGACACTGGCGGACGAAAACGCGGAATATGCCGCGTTTGTCGAAAAGTTCAAGCCAAAGAAAACGACCGATGACTGCTACACGCCAGAGGTCGTGTATGAAACCGTGGCGGATTGGGTGTCGAAGGAATACGGCATCGACCGCGCTGACATGGTGCGCCCGTTCTGGCCGGGCGGCGATTACCAGCGCCACGAGTACCCCGAGGGCTGCTGCGTAGTGGACAACCCGCCGTTCAGCATCCTCGCCGAAATCAAGCGGTTCTACCTTGACAACGGCGTGCACTTCTTTCTCTTCGCGCCCGAGCTGACGCTGTTTAGCGGCTTGTGGGACGAGCGACAGTGCTACTACGCCATGAACGCGCAGGTGACTTACGAGAACGGCGCGGTGGTACAGACGGCGTTCGTGACCGACCTCGATGACACGTACCTCGTGCGGACGGAGCCAGAGCTTTGCAGGCTCATAAACGAAGCGAACGAACGCAACGTGAAATCGGGGAAGGTGTCGCTGCCGAAATACGTCTATCCGCTTGAAGTGCTGACGGCAGCGCGGGCAGCGTGGATGAGCGGACATAACACCGACTTTCGCGTGCGCAAGGGCGATGCATGCCGCATCCAATCACTGGACGCGCAGAGGCCGCAAGGAAAAGTCATTTTCGGTGGCGGGCTACTTCTTTCGGAGCGTGCGGCGGCAGAGCGTGCGGCGGCAGAGCGTGCGGCGGCAGAGATGGCAGAAGCGACACGATGGCCACTGTCTGACCGCGAGCGTGCGATGCAGAAACTTTTGGCGGGTGAGGAGTGGGAGGAAGACGAGGATGAACAGGAAGAACAGTGACACCTTGCTCGGCTGCGCGATCACCATCACGTGCTTCGTCGCGGCGTTGTGTTTCGTCACGTGGTTGTTTAGGTGGGTGATTTCATGATTCAGCTGAGGAAGTATAACGAACGCAAGCGTCAGTACGAACCCTATGAGGTTCCCGACGAGTGGCACGTGAGCTGCTACGAGACCGACATGGGCACCATGGTCAACTGCTGCCAGTGCGGGCGTGAGGTTCGCTACGGCGAGTGCTTCACGTCCATGCAGGTTCATACGCCGATGGGCATGGGCTATGCCGTCTGCGAGAGGTGCTACTTCGATAAGGAAGTACCGGAGCGCAGGGAAGTCGAGGGGTGGTAGCCGATGAGCACTGAGACGGTGATTCTTCCCAATGACAGCGAGCCGGCGGTCAAGCCATACATGGTTGAGTGCAAGTTCACGGTTGAGCACCGTGAGAGCACAGGCGGCGATTGGGAACGCAACACGGGCGGCGCGACGAGCGAGAAGCGCGTCACGTTCGACGGATACGCCACGGACGCGCTGTACGACGCGCTCATGGCGTCCATCAAGGGGGTGCTGAGCGATGACCGCGGCTGACGAGCGCATCGCAAGCCTAGAGGAGCTTGTACTGGATATGTACGGCTTCATCGAGAGAATGGACGAGGAGTGCGGTGACGTTACGTTCTCCGGCTGCTTTGACTACTGCAAGCACGACACGACCGACGATGGGTGCTGCAAGACTGGCGAGTGCTGGTATGAGCGCCGCATGCGCGAGCTGAGAGTGGAGGTGGATGGGTGACCATCACGACCTATCTCATGATCGCGGCTGCGGCGTGCTTCGTGCTCGGTCTGGTCGCTGATGTTGTCGTTGACTCCTACAAGCCCGGCAACGCCCTCATCATCCTCGCAATCGCCCTCATGCTGGCTGCGTTCTTCACGGTCGAAGCGCCTGAGCACATGCGCGACTCTGACTCGCTGCCGGCCGTGCCAAGGGAGCTGAGGGACTGATGCCGTGGGATTATCCAGGATTCGACTCCGAGGAAGAGTACGTTCAGTTCTGGCTCCCGCGCATCGGTCTCAGGGACACGGCACGAGCCCTTGGGATGAAGACCGCGCTGCTCCTGCGCAAGTATCCCGACGCAAGGAAGTGGGCTGCGGGGGTTGAGTACGTCGGCGCAATAAAGGCTGCGAGGGCTGCTGAGAGGCACGAGAAACGGCAGCTCTTCGCGCACAAGTGTCCTTGGTGCGGAGTCTATTTTGAAGCTGCCAAATCGGCTGTCTACTGCTCCAAGCGATGCAAGAACGCCGCGTACAGACATAAGGTTGAGATCATCAGGAAAGCGGGGAGGAATGGCGAGCAGGGCGGAGATTGATGCCGAAGCCAAGCGCCCCATGGCGTTCTTCCCCCATGATGCCAACGCCCACTCCGACATAAAGTGCAGGCGCTTGCTCAGGCGCGGAGGTGCCGAAGCCTACGGACGGTGGTGGCTTCTCTGCGAACAGTTCGCCGCGACCGACGAGCACAGGCTGGCAATCGACACCGAGGAAGACGCGGAGCTGATCGCGGAGGAATTGCAGCTTGACAGTGCTGACGAGCTGATGGAGTTCCTTGCGATGCTCAAGAGCGTGGGGCTCGTGGAGATGCCCGGCAACGGCTACGTCTGGTCGAGCAGGATGATGCGCAACGCCGAGTATTTCGGCGAGAAGAGAGCCAACGGCAAGCGCGGAGGAAGACCCAAGAAAACCACGTCGGAAAAGGGTGGTTAACCAAGCATTTAATGGGTGGCTAAGCATAAAACAAAACAATACAAAACAAAACAATAGGAATAGGTAGGTAGTCCCTGACTAACTACCTACCTATTCCGTAAGTCAACCTTACTAGTAAGTCTTTCTTTGGTTCTTTCTTTGGGAGGGAGCAAGAATGATGTTGAAAAGTGTCGAGCGACTCTTGGAGTTCGTGGGCGACATGAACGCGACTGAAATCAACGACCACATCAAAGCCCGTCTTGACGGGATTGCCGTTTCGTTCCGCATCGACAACGAGTGGCTGGACGGCTGGAACCGTGCCGTGCTTGCGACGGTCGAGAAGATCGAGAAGGAAGTGGCAGAGCGGTTCATGGAGCTGCCGCTGGATGCGGACGGCGTGCCGATTCGCGTGGGGGACATGATGGAGTTCTCGGCGTTCGAGATAGAAAAGCCCGTTACACGTATGGTCGATGGCATCGGGCAAGGCGTGTTCTTCGCTTGGTGTGGGGAGCGTGGCTATCAGCAGCACGAAGCAAAGCGTTACCGCCACCACCACGAGCCTACCGTCGAGGACGTGCTGCAAAAGCTGCTAGAGCAGGCAGTCGGGTACAGCGATGCCCACACGACCGTGGCACTTGACGCCATTGCCGAGTACGCCGCGAAGCTGACCTTGCGAGGTGACGAGTGATGTGCTGCGAGAAGGATTTGTCCTACGAGGAGGCCAAGCAGCTGTGCCAGATGGCATTCGACGCTGGGGCCGACTACGGGAGCACGAGCGTGCAGTTCAACTGCAACGCGGTCGCTTATGACTGGGAGCACTGGCTCAAGAAGAACGGGGGCCTGTTCAGGCCAAAGCCTACCGTCGACGACGTGCTGCGGGAGTTCGCAAGTGCCTATGACCGTATTGGCGGCGAGGATGATGAGCACCAAAAGTACCTCAACCTTATCGCCGAGTTCGCCGCAAAGCTCCGTTTGGCAGGTGATGCGGAGTGACCGCGACTAAGCTTCTGCCGTGCCCGTTCTGCGGGGGTAAGGCTGAGTTCCGTAGTGGCAGCTCTACGACTCCATACATCCGTTGTAGGGAATGCGGCGGCAGGACAAAGAGTAGTCGCAACAGAGCCAATCTAATCGCCGCATGGAACAGG
>ONMP01000089.1 GCA_900318935.1 uncultured Actinomycetes bacterium | reverse complement strand
TTCGTGCGCGCCATCGTCCCGACCGTCTTGGACATCCCGCTCGATCACATCATCGGTACCGACGTGTCGTTCGAGGCCACCAAGCAGGGCGACGAGGAGTATGACAAGTACAACATGGAGCAGGGCGAGGACGTCCTGCTCGGCGAGGAGCTCGGCCAGGAGACCGCAAAGGCCGGCAAGCCCATCGCCATCGCGCGCGAGATTGGCAAGCAACCCATCATGTCCTTCGGCAACAGCTCCGGCGACTACGCCATGCTGAACTACGCGCAGTCCAACCCCGCGCACAAGGGCCGCGGCGTGCTCGTGCTCTGCGACGACTACGAGCGCGAGTACGGCGACGAGGATCGCGCCAAGGAGCAGACCGAGATTGCCGAGAAGGAGGGCTGGATCCTCGTCCACATGAGCGACGTGGACTGGGCCACCATCTACGGCGACGCCGTCACCAAGGTCGGCCTGCCCGGAGCCACCGCTGCCGCTGACGAGGCCACGACCGAGGAAGGTACCGAGGACGAGGCCACGACCGAGGAAACGACCGAGACCACCGAAGAGGAGGTCGAGCTCCAAGAGGCCGCGTAACGACCCGCGCGCTGAAAGATGCCCGGTGCCATCGAGGGGCCCATGACGTCGGAGCGCTACTTCTATCGCATAGTGCCCAAGCGCGACGTCACTGTCTTTGGCTCGTGTGCTGCGATGCCAGATGACGGCGAGCTGGTCTGCTGACTTTGCGCTTGGCGAGGGTGCCGCTGCAGCCAACTGTGCCCGGCACAGTTGGCTGCACGCCCCCCGACGGCCGCCCCCCGACCGCAACCTTTTGACGATTGCGTTTGTTTGCGTGGGGGCGCGTTTGATGTGGTATAGTGTCTTTTCACGTGCGTTTGGCAAGACCGTCCGTCGACTTGACGGGCGAGCAAGGACAAGAGAGGTTTACGATGGCAGTTCCCAAGCAAAAGAAGGGCCGTGGCGCAACGCATACCCGTCGCTCGGCCAACAGCAAGCTTGCTACCCCCGCTCGCTCCGAGTGCCCGCGTTGCGGCGCTCCGAAGCTCCCGCATCACGTGTGCCCGAGCTGCGGGTACTACAAGGATCGTGAGATTCTGGTTGTCGAGTAGCGAGTCGAAGCAGTTCGCTGTGAGGTCGGTCTCTTTTTGGGATCGGCCTTTCTTTATATAGAAGGTTGGAGGAGTTCGAAATGACGTGCGTATGTGTAGATGCGATGGGTGGGGACGAGCGTCCCGAGCTTGTATGCGAGGGCATCGCCCTTGCCCTCGAACGTGATGCCGATCTCAGCGTGCTCGTGGCGGGTACCGATGAGGTGGTCACACCGTTCTGCGAGTCCCACGAACGTGCGACGGCGCTTGTGGCATCCGAGGTCATAGCCATGGACGAGCATCCGGCGGAAGCCGTACGGAAGAAGAAGGACTCCAGCATAGTGCGCGGCTGTGCTGCGGTGCGGGCGGGAGAGGCCGAGGCATTCTTTTCCGCAGGCTCGACTGGTGCGGTCTTTGCGGCGGCAACTATGGGGGTCGGACGCATTCGAGGCATCAAGCGACCGGCGCTCGCCTCGCCGCTTCCGGGTCTCAATGGCCACCAGACGGTCTTCCTCGACCTTGGGGCCAATGCTGACGTACGTCCTGAGTCCATCGTGCAGTTTGCCCTGATGGGTTCTGCCTATGCGCGCACGGTACTCGGCGTGGAGTCGCCTAAGGTTGGCCTCTTGTCCAATGGCGAGGAGGAGACTAAGGGGTCCGAGCTTGCACTGAGCTATCATCGCGCATTGGCTGAGGCGGATTGTGGTTTCGTGGGTAACGCTGAGGGTTCCGATCTGTTGCTCGGTGATTTTGACGTCATCGTGACGGACGGCTTCACGGGCAACGTCGCGCTAAAGACGCTCGAGGGGACGGCAAAGTACATCCTCGCGAATCTCAAAGCGCAGATCGCGAACTCAACACGTGGCAAGGCCGGTGCCCTTCTGCTCAAACCGGCCCTCAAGGCGCTCAAAGATGACCTCTCGGGCGATGCCTACGGCGGTGCGGTGCTACTCGGCACCAAGGCGCCCGTCTTTATCGGTCACGGCGCGACGAGCGTCACGGCGATTGCGTCGGGCACTGCCGCCGCCGCAGGTGCCGTGCGTAGCGGCTTGGTAGACAGGATTGCGGCCGGCCTTGCCGAGTAGGGACAGGGGGACGGGGGCGTTTGTCCCTCTTCGTGGGGCAAACGCCCCCGTCCCCCCTGTCCGCCCCAAGTGGGCTATACTGGTACGACCAATGCAAAGAGAGACCCCGCGTCACATGGATGCGGGCTGGCGATGAGGAGTTACACATGGATCGCACGGAAATTCGCGCCAAGGTGATAGACCTTGTTTCAGAGACGCTCGAGTGTGAGGCCGATACGCTTACAGACGACGCGCGTTACGAAGACTTGGGTGCTGACTCGTTCGATCTGCTCGAGCTCGTAACGGCCTTCGAGGATGAGTTCGGCTTCACGATGGATGATGACGCGCTTGCTAACATCGAGACCATTGGAGACTCGATCGAGGCGATTGTCGGCGCAAAGTGAAAGCTCGCGAGCGTGTAAGCGAGGCCGCTCGAATTTGCGGCCACGAATTCAAAGACAAAGACTTGGTGATAGCGGCCCTGACTCATCCATCAGCCGCCGAGAACCTTCCCGTGACGGCGTCCTACGAGCGTCTGGAGTTCTTGGGCGACTCGGTGCTGGGTACCTTGGTGGCACGTTCGCTCTACGTACGGTTTCCCCGTATGGACGAGGGTGGGCTTACCCGCATAAAGACGGCGCTCATCTCGGGCAAGACGCTGGCGAAGGTCGCTGATGGCCTGGGCGTGGCACCGCTCATAAAATTTGGCATCTCGGAGCTTGGGACAGGCACGCGTGGCATGAAGAAGGCCCTCGAGGACGTCTACGAGGCCCTGGTCGGCGCGCTCTATCTGGATGGAGGCGCAGAGGTCGCTGCCGATTTCGTAGAGCGCACGCTCATGCCGCTCATGCAACCCGAGCTGGCCAAGCACCCGCTCTCGTCGAAGTCGCGCCTGCAGGAGGTAATCCAACGCGACTATCACTGCGGACCGGAATATGCGATCGTGGGCGAGGAGGGACCTGCTCATACACCTACGTTTACGGCTATCGCCAAGGTGGATGGAAGGCGTGTTGGCCGGGGACAGGGCCACACAAAGAAAGAGGCAGAAGGTGCGGCCGCGCTCGACGCCATGAGAAACATGGGCTATACGCTCGACGAGGAAGAGTCGGCATGCGAGGAGCAGGGTGACGACTGATGTACCTCAAGTCCCTCACGCTGCGCGGCTTCAAGTCCTTTGCCGACAAGACGACTATGCTCTTCGACCCAGGTCTCACGGTAGTCGTCGGTCCCAATGGCTCGGGCAAGTCAAACATCTCGGATGCGATTCTGTGGGTTCTTGGCGAGCAGAGCGCAAAGATGCTGCGTGGCCAGGCAATGGAGGACGTCATTTTCTCAGGTTCCTCGGCGCGCAACGCCGTGAGCATGGCGGAGGTCACGCTCGTCCTCGACAACACTGATGGTACCCTGCCCGTCGATTACACGGAGGTTGCCGTCACGAGGCGCATGTACCGCTCGGGCGAATCGGAGTACCTCATCAATGGCACTTCGAGTCGCCTGATGGACGTCACCGACATCCTGCATGACTCGGGACTCGGTCGCGAGATGCACTCGATCATCAGCCAGGGCAACCTCGACTCGATTCTTTCGAGCCGTCCCGAGGATCGCCGTGAACTCATCGAGGAGGCAGCGGGCATTTCCAAGCATCGCCGCCGCAAGGCGCGCTCGGAGCGCAAGCTAAAGAGCATGGATGACAACCTCACCCGCGCCAAAGACGTGAGTCGAGAGATACATCGTCAGCTTCGCCCTCTCGAGCGACAGGTCGGCAAGGCGCGTCAAGCACGAGAGATTCAAGACCGTCTGAGGGAGCTCAGTCTCTCGCTTGCGGTGGATGATCTTCGCAAGCTGCAGGAGCGTCATGGGGCCCTGAGCTCACGCTCGCGCGAGGCCGAGGCGAACGCGTCAGTCTGCAAGCTTCGTCTGGGGGAACGTACGAAGGAGCTCGAGCGCTACCAGAGCCTACTCGAAGAGAAGGGCATCTTTGTCGGTGACCTCGGTGCTCAGCGCACACGCCTACAGGATCAGCTCGGTCGGCTTGAAGCCGACGAGCGGCTGTTGAGGGAGAAGGCGCGCAACATGCGGGCACGAATCGCCGACCTCGAGGCTGGTGCAGCCAGTTCGCGGCGCGATACGAAGCACGCGCGAGAGGAGCTTGATTCGACCAATCGCGAGTTGGGAGAGGCTCGCGCGACGTGGGACGAGCTCAAGCGGCAGGTGGACGAACTCATGCCCGTCCTGCGAGAGGCCAAAGGCCAGCGCAAGGAGCAGGGTCGTCAGCTCGCAGAAGCCCAGGCGGAGCAGCGGGCTGCGCAGCGCACGGCCGACCAAGAGACCCTGGCCCATGCGAAGCTTCGAGATCAAGTGAGTAACGCCGAGGTCGAAGATGGCCTCTTTGCCCGACGACTGCGCGAGCTTGAGGAGCAGGAGAGAACCTGCGAGGATCGTCTTCGCGAGCGCCAGGACAGGCACAACGAACTTGCCGAGGCGCTTGAGGAAGCGCGTCGGGCCATGGAGACCTCAGCCACCGAGGAGCGGCGACTCGGTGACGTCCTTCGCACGGCTCGCAACGATCAGCGGACGGCACGCGAAGAGCTCGAGGGACAGCGGGCGTCGCTTGCGGCCCTTCAGAAGGTAGATCGGCAGGCGGAGCAGACGAGTCCGCTCGTCAAAGCGGTGCTTGAAGACAAGACAGTGGCCTCGGCGGTGGAATGCCGACTGGCAGATCTCGTGGAGGCGCCACAGGACTTGGAAGACGTCATAGAGCGGCTCTTTGGCGATGACCTCGCAAGTCTTATCGTGCGTAGCACGAGCGACGTGGAACGCGTGGTGGCCTCGGCTAAGCGTGCTCGCAGCGCGAGTGGCACCATTACGCTTATCGCTCGTGATGCGGCTTGCCCCCAGCGGTCTTCTGACAATCCAGACGAGCTTCCGGGCAATGCCCTGATGGAGCGCATCGTCGTAGACGACAAGGATGAGGACCTCGCACAGGCGCTCATGGGGGCCGTTCGCGTGGTACCAACGGTCTCAGACGCATTGAGCGGGCATGTCAAGTCGCCGATGTACACCTATGTGGCCCGTGACGGTTCGTATGTGCTGCCTGATGGAAGGGTCGTGGTCGGCGAGCGAGCGGGAGCGGAGCGTGGCGCACTCGAACGCAAGCGCTCCATTCGCAACTTGCGCGACTCCTTGCCCGAGCTTGAGAGCCGACACAAGCAGGCAGACGAGCGAGTGGCAGCCTGCGAGCGCGACTTGGCTGCCGTGCGTGAAGCTGCTGCGCGTGCTCGCCAGGAGCGTGCTCGTGTCTCGGGCGAGATTTCCTCGATTGAGGCAGAGACGAAGCGCCTTGCCTCGCAGCTCAAGTCTGCGCAGGCTGAGCGTGAGCGCGTCGAGCGGCAGCGCAAGGAGGCCGCCCGCAAGGCCGAGTCGGCCCGCGAGGCCATAGAGCGCCATAGGAAAGCAGCCGATGAGGCAACCACGCGTGCGCAGGAGGCTGCGGCCGCGGCGGAGGAGGCAGCCGCTCGGCGCGCTGAGGCGTCGCGTGCGGAGGATGCCGCGCAAAACAAAGTCTCCGCAGCTCGTCTGCGTCTCGCGACCGTGCAGGAACGCAAGAACAACCTTATCGTCCGGTCGGATGACCTCAGGGCGCGCCTCACGCGCTTGGAGCGTACGGCTGAGACGGCGGAGCGTGACGTGCGCGACCTTCGGGCAAAGAGCGTCCGCGTGGCGCCTCTGCAGGAGAGTTACGAGCTCGTGAGAACGCGTGCGTTGGAATGGTCGGCTCGTCTCGACGATCGCGCGTCTTTGGCCGAGGCCGACTCGGCGGAGCTCAAGCGTACGATTGGCGATGCCAGAAAGGCCGTCGAAGAGGTGCGCTCCGACTTGGAGCGTGCGCAGACGCAGGCGGGCGAGCTGCGTGTGGAACTCGGCAAGGTCGAGGTGCAGGTTGAGTCCGCCTTGGCAGCCCTTGACGAGATGGGCGCCAACCTGCAGGAGGCGTTGCAGTTGCCCGCGCCTGAGGACCGTGAGGCGTATGAGATGGAGGTTGCCGAACTGCGCCGCAAGCTTTCTTCGCTTGGTCCCGTCAACGAGGTGGCCATGGACGAGTATGCGCGCCTCAAGCAGCGAGCTGACTACATCGAGGAGCAGGTCGCCGACCTCGAGTCCGCGCGGAAGTCCCTGGCAAAGATCACGGCAGCCATCGAGCGCCGCATGCGCAGGCAGTTCCTCGTAATCTTTGACCAGGTGAACGCGAACTTCTCCGAGATTTTCTCGCTTCTCTTCCCGGGTGGGCAGGCACATCTGGAGATGACCGATCCCGATCATGTCTTTGAGACGGGCATCGAGGTCATCGCTCAACCCAGGGGTAAGAAGATACAAAAGATGATGCTTATGAGCGGCGGGGAAAAGAGCCTCACGGCCCTCGCGCTGCTCTTTGCGGTCTATCGCACGAGGACGGTGCCGTTCTACGTGTTTGACGAGGTGGAGGCGGCGCTTGACGACTCAAACCTCGGCAAGCTCCTCGACGCGATGGAGGAGCTGCACAAGACGACGCAGCTCATTGTGATCTCGCATCAGCGCAGGACGATGGAACAAGCGGACGTGCTCTATGGCGTGTCCATGCAGGCCGATGGCGTGAGCCACGTGGTGTCTCAGCGCCTCGACCAGACGGGAAAGGTGGTGAATGCCTGATATGGCGCTTTTTGACCGATTGAAGGACGGGCTTGCCCGCTCCAGGCAGACCATGAACGAGATCTTCTACCTCGGTGGCGAGGTGGACGATGACTTCTGGACGGACTTGGAAGACACGCTCGTGATGGGTGACATGGGCGCCGAGGTGGCGTTTCAGGTTGCCGACGACCTGCGCGAGCAGGCCGCGCGCGAGGGACTCACGCGCCCCGAGCAGATCCGAGACGCGCTGGTGGTGCGCATCGCCCAAGAGTTCACGCGCAAGACATGGGACCCGTTCGTGTACCTGCCTTCGTGCGTACTCTTTGTCGGCATCAACGGTGCCGGCAAGACGACGACGGTGGGCAAGCTTGCCAACGTCGCACACAAGCAGGGCGTCAAGTGCCTTATCGGTGGCGCTGACACCTTCCGTGCGGCCGCCATCGAGCAGCTCGAGGTGTGGGCGAAGCGTGCTGGCATTGAAATGGTTACCCGCGAGCGTGGAGCTGATCCGGCGAGCGTTTGTTACGAGGTGCTCGAGCGTGCGGAAAAGACGGGCGCACAGCTCATGCTCATCGACACGGCGGGTCGTCTGCATACCTCGTCCGACCTCATGGACGAGCTCGGCAAGGTCGTGCGCGTGACGCGCAAGCGTGCGAAGTGCAAGGTGTTCGTCGTGCTCGTCATCGATGCGACGACGGGGCAGAACGGACTCGCCCAGGCCAAGGAATTCAACGATGCGCTCGACCTTGACGGCCTCATCATCACGAAGCTCGACGGCACCGCCAAGGGTGGAATCGCCGTGGCTATATCGCATGACCTCAAGCTCCCCATCCTTCGCGTTGGGGTGGGAGAAAGCATAGAGGACTTGCAGCAGTTCAATGCTATGGACTTTGCCCGCGCGCTTGTGGGCGCATAGAAAGGGGAGTGAACGATGGCGGTTTTTGGCAGCCTCTCCGACCGTTTGCAAGACACCTTCGACAAGCTCAGGGGTAAGGGACGCCTCACCGAGGATGACATCAACGTTGCCATGCGCGAGATTCGTCTCGCGCTGCTCGAGGCCGACGTCAACTTCAAGGTCGTCCGTGCCTTCGTGGCGCGCTGCCGCGAGCAGTGCTTGGAGGCAGAGGTTCTAGCCTCGCTCAACCCGACGCAGAACGTCGTGCGTATCGTGCTCGACGAGCTGACCAAGCTCTTGGGCTCCGAGGACGTTGAGCTGCAGCTTCCACCGAACCGTAGGCCAAACGTCATCATGCTCGTCGGCCTGCAGGGCTCGGGCAAGACGACCGCAGCTGCCAAGCTGGCCTATTTGCTCAAGGGCCAAGGCAGGCGACCGATGCTTGCCGCTTGCGACGTGCATCGCCCCGCTGCCGCTGACCAGCTAGAGACCTTGGGCCGAGAGGTCGGTGCCTTCGTCTGGCGCGGAGATGGCAAGGATGCCGTAAAGATTGCTCGCGAAGCCGTCGAGGACATCGCGCGTATGCGTGGCTGTGACATTGTTATCGTGGATACGGCTGGTCGCCTGCAGATTGACGAGCTCATGATGCAGGAGGCCGTCAACATCCGTGATGCGGTGAAGCCGGACCAGATTCTCATGGTGGTCGACGCCATGACCGGCCAGGACATCGTGAGCGTGGTCACGGAGTTCAACAATCGCATGGACTTCGACGGCGTCATCATGTCCAAGCTTGATGGTGACGCGCGCGGCGGCGGCGCTCTCTCGGTACGCGAGGTTACGGGCAAGCCGATCATGTTCGTCAGCCAGGGCGAGAAGCCAGATTCGCTCGAGGTCTTCCATCCCGACCGCATGGCCAGGCGCATCCTCGGCATGGGCGACGTCGTCGGCATCATCGAGCAGGCCGAGAAGCTCTCTGACGAGCAGAGCTTGGCAGACGCCGAGCGTATGCTCATGGAGGGTTTCACGATGGATGACATGCTCGCGCAGTTCGGTCAGCTGCGCAAGTTGGGCGGTCTTCGCAAGCTTGCAGGCATGATTCCGGGTGTGGACCGCGCTATCGCGCAGAGCGGGCGTGACATCTCGGATGACCAGCTGATTCCCATCGAGGCGATGATTCACTCCATGACCAAGGAGGAGCGTGCGAAGCCCCGCATCATCAACGGGCAGCGTCGCAAGCGCATCGCAGCTGGTTCGGGCCGTACCGTGCAAGAGGTCAACAACCTCATCAAGCAGTGGGAACAGATGGACAAGATGATGGGTTCCCTGCGTGGCATGGCTATGGGTGGCGGTTCGCGTCAGATGGGCCGTGGCATGGCCGATATGATGAGGAACATGGGCATGGATCCCGCCGAGGCAAACAAGATTGCCCGTATGGGAGCAGCCGCAAACATGCCCGCAGGCGGTGCCGGTGGTGGCAACCGCCAGCAGCGGCGTGCCAGGCCAAAGAAGAAGGGCAAGCAGCAGAAGCGTCGTCGCTAAGCCCCGCGTACCGTAGCGTGTACACCCCCGGTACCGACAATCGGTACCGGGGGCTTTCTCAAAGCGAATGATGCACCATCGCGCGACAAAGAAAACCCCCGGAAGCCAAGGCCTCCGGGGGTTCTGCTTCTCATTGAGAACGGCCCTTTACCAGTGAACCACGACCACGTCGCCCACGTGGCTCCACTCAAATAGCTGAGCAGCCGCGTCTGTGGGCAGGTTCACGCAGCCATGGCTGCCGTCGTACTGCCAGATGTCTCCACCGAAGCCCCAGCGCCAGTAGGCATCGTGAAGGCCCTGTCCGCCGTTGAAGGGCATCCAGTAGCTAACAGGTGTCTCGTAGTCAGGCTGTCCGTTGCCGTCGTAGTCGAGGCCGACGAGGACCATGTTTGGCGTATGCTCAAAGATGCTGTATACGCCCTCATCTGTCGCATGATAGGGAACGCCGGTGACGCAGGGAGTCTCCAGCACGATCTGGGAGTTCTCGTCATAGACGCGTACGGTCTGCTCGGTCATGTCGACGTCGATGTAACGGTTGCCCCAATCAGGACCGCCAGGGTTCCACTGGGCTGCGGTAGACTTCATGGGAACGTCGATGGAGGCGGTGTTGTCGTTGCGCAGGTTCTCGGCGATGATGTTTGCCAAGGCCTCGCCGTCGAGGTTCCAGCCATAGTCGCCGCCCGTGACCGTTACGTCCTTGCCGTCGGGACGCTTGTACTTGCGCTCGGTGCCCGCGGTGTCGAACTGCTTGGAGAGGTCACCCTGCGCCCATTCCTTCACGGCGTCGACGTTGACGATGAGCTCGCAGTTCTCGTTGGTGGAGAGCCATCCCTTCATGAGGTTGGCGTCGATGACACCTGCATCACGGTCGGCGATGCGCAGGGGGATGCTACTCCTTACGAGGGCGTTCGCACGTTCGATGACGGCAGCCAGAGGAGCATCGTCGATGTGAACCATGGGCTGTGTGAGATCCTTGTCTCCAAGCTCGATGGTGTCCTGAAGCGTGACGACACCATCGGAGACGGTTGCCAAGGTTGTCGCGGGGTCAATCGAAGTACCAAGCGCGTCGGGCGTCGCCACGAAGGACTGCGTGGCCTCGTCAAATGCCATGGCGGCGTTCGTCGGTGGCTGCGCGGAGGCATTGATGCCATCCACGGCGGCGAGGACGATGGCGTTGAGCTTGTCTTGGTCAAAGGTGATGCCGGTACTCGCGCGATAGTCGTGCGAGCCAAAGATCTGCGCGGGCCAAGTCCACGGGCTAATCTGCGAGGCAGCCTCCGCACCATAGGCCCCACCGTCATAGCTCAGGTTGATGTCCGATGCCGCGATGGTGAGATCGATGCCGTCGCCGAGCACGTGACCCGTGTATGCGTTGCCAACTTCGGTGACATGGCTGGAGAGGTCGTCAACCGACATCCACGAGACGTCCTCGCCGTTGACGCGCGTGTTGGGAAGGAAATGCGAGGTAAAGAAGAGCCCGCCAATGCCGTAGATAGCGAGGAGAGACCCAGAGACGATGCCGACGACCTTGAGGGCGTGACGCCCCTTGCCACCTTTGGCAAACAGGCCGGGCTTGTCTTCGGGAACCTCAATCGAGCCTGCCTCGGCTTCGGGAACGGTCTCCGTGCCCTCGTTGTTATCGAGGGATTCTGATTGCTCCTCTTCGGTGAGGCCCGAATCGTCCTCGTAATCATCCTCCACGTATACCTCGCCATCCTCGTCGTCCTCATCATCGAGGCTCGGGAGCGAGAGAAGGCTGCTGCGCGGGGATGGAACCTGAGACGGCTGTGGCGTATGTGCGATCGTCTGCACGTCTTCGGTCCAGTCGTACATTTGCGTGGCTTCGGGGTCGACCGCTGCCTCAGGCTCCGATGGGCTCTCGGGCTCCTCATCGGATTCCTGCTCCTGTGCGATCTCCTCCTCG
>ONMP01000037.1 GCA_900318935.1 uncultured Actinomycetes bacterium | reverse complement strand
TACCGAGGTCGGCGATGCTGCGCAGGTTCTGCATTAGGGCGCGCGCCATGATGCCATCCAATCCGGAGTCCGGCTCGTCGAGGAAGAAGAGCGTGGGGTCGCCCACCAGCTCCACCGCAATGGAGAGACGCTTGCGCTGACCGCCCGAGAGCCTTCCCACCATCGTGTCGCTCTCACGCGATAGGCCCAAAAGCTCCGTCGCCCAGTCCACCCGCTCTTCGCACTCCCTGTCCTCGCAGTGCGACGGCATACGCAGCCTCGCTGCGGCAAAGAGCGTCTCGTACACGGTATCGTTGTGGCGTACCAAATCCTGCTGCGGCACATAGCCAATCTGGTACTTGATGCGCTCGTACTCCTCGTACACGTCCAGATCGCCCAAGCGGATGGTGCCCTCGGCTTTGCTCTCGCCCATCACGGCCTTGAGGAAGGTCGTCTTGCCCGCGCCTGAGCCACCGAGGATGAGCACGAACTCACCGGGATTCACGGAGAGGTGTACGTCTTTCAGAATGGTTTTGCTCTTGAGACGGGTCCAGACGTTCTTTTCCTCGATGTCGATGACGAGACCGCCGACAGATGCAGCAGAGCTGCGCTTGTTCGAAACGGACGACGCTGGTTCGGCTGACGGAGCAGAGGGACATGCTTTCTCCAAGGCTCCCGATTGCGATGCCGACTCCACCGGAGGTGCGTCTTCCTTGACCCGTGTCACTTCCAACGCACTCTCTCCCACCCACAGCGTGTCGTCCGTCACATACACGAGGGTCTGCCCGATACGAATGACATCACCCGCCGAAATCGGCACCGCGCCTTCGATGGCACGCCCGTTGAGGATGACGCCGTTCGTCGAGCCGAGGTCAATGACGTAGGGCCCTTTCGAGCTGTGGAAGATGGACGCGTGCCGCTCCGACACGTAGGCATCAGCCAAGTCGACATCGCCCGTACCGCGACCAAACACGACCTGCTGCACGTCATCGCCGAATGCCACCTGACGCCACGAGAACCCCTCCGCCCGCACAGGCGCGAGCACGAGCCGAAACACAACTTGATCGGGGACAACTGCCGGGGCAAAGCATAGGACATCTCCTTCGGCAAGCTCGACGGTATCGGTAAGACGCTGACCACGAAGCCACGTCCCGTTCGTGCTGTTGAGGTCACGATAGAGCACCCTGCCACTCACGACGCCCAACTGGCCATGCGCGGCAGAGACAAAACCTGAGGGTATCTGGATATCGGCATCCTGCGAGCCGAGACGTCCCACGACGAGCGGCTTGTCAAGTGACCACACCTTCGCAGGCCCTGTTGGAAAGAACCCCACAAGCGCGAGATCACCGCCCGTATTTCGCCCATCCCACCTCAGCGTTGGAATGCGGTTCGCCATCGCGCTCACGCCTCCTCAGAACCAGAGGAATCGGATTGGGAACCATCCGATTCGCCATCTTCAGGCTCCTCTTCCTCATCTCCCATACCACTTGCCCGCTTGTTTACCTCGTCGCGTACCTGACGCATTTCATCGTCAGCTTTCTCTTCGGTTAGGAACACCGGTTTTCGGCCGCTCTCATCCACGCCCATGTCACGCAACGTCTGCACCTGTCTGTCGTAAGGAACGTCCACGAGTCTCAGGCTGCTGAGACTGCCAATCTCGCCAAGCGTGCCATAGTTGGCCTTCTCCACATACGGCAGATACAGCGCATTCCATCGCTTCTCAGCAAGCGACGAGAAGTCTCGAAGAGGGTTCCCGTACAACACCAGTGCGTTGTAGTTCACCTTGGGCAAGGCATTCACGTCGGCGACTTGATTGTGGTCAAGCAAGATGCGCACCATAGAATTCGACATACCCGAGCCCATCTTTGACAGCGCGTCGATGCTTGCGACCTTGTTGTGACCCAAATCGAGATCGTGAAGAACGGCACACGAATTGGAAAGAGCCGATATGTCGCTTATCTGGTTGGAATCCAGCATTAGAACTTCCAGCGAGGGCTTTTCCTCGAGCCCGCCCAGGGACGTGATTTCGTTGTTGTTTGCCACAAGGAGCTTGAGCGCCGAACAACCGGAGAGATCTTTGAGCGAGGTAAGCTTGTTGACGGCAACATTGAGCACAGCAAGGTCGGTAAAGCCGTTTTGCAATGCGGACAGGTCGGTGATTTGGTTGTCCTGCAAGTAGAGCTCTATCATCTTCGCACAAGTCGCGAGCTTCTTTGTGTCCGCAATCTGGCAGTGCGAGGCATCGAGCTTCACGAGTCCCACAAGTGAGTCGCAGAAGTCCAGACTCGTCAGCGTATTGTGTGCAAGGTTCAGATTTTGTAAGCTACTGCAACCCACGAGGCTCGTCGCGTCGGAGATACTGTTGTGCTGCGCATTGAGCCTACTCATACTGTCATGGTTTTCCAGCCCATGCAAATCCTGAAGACTGTTGCCATTAACCGCTAACGTCCATAAATCCTCACATGAAGCAAGTGACGAGATGTCGGATATCTTGTTGTTGGAAAGCAACAGCTCATGAAGTTCGGTACAACTCCCAAGTGCCGTGATGTCCTCCACGTTGTTGTTTGAGATACGCAACGTGTTGAGTCTTTCATGATTGGCGAGCGGAGACACGTCAGAGATATCGTTATCCTCAACACTCACCATACTCAGCTTTGGACAGTTCACCGCCCAGTCAAGGCTCGATAGGTTGCATGCATCCAAACTTGCATAATACAGATTAGGCATACCGGCGAGGTACTGCTCGGCACCACTCGGTATATCCGTCTGACCAATCGTTAGCACGCCAAGGCTTTGCATGACGCCAAGGAATCCGATATCGACAATGCCCTCATCATTGCCAAGCTCAAGTTTAACCAAGCTGGGAAACCTCGTTAATCCCTCGCCAAGATTTGCAATGCTGGAACTCTGCACGCTGAGTTCCTCAACGGATGGCATATCTTTAGGAAAAAGCGCGTCGAGATCAGCGTCGACAAGGCCGCCAAGATAGAGCTTCTTGCAAGTCGAGCATTCGGATAACGGCGCCAACGTAGTGAATCCCGTGCATCGGTACATGCTAAGCGAGGCCAATCCTTGCTTCTTTGCAATCTGTTCGATTTGCTCATCCGTAACGGCACAATCGCTCAGCTCAACCGTCGTCGCGTTCGCATCGGCAAGAATGTCTTGCACGTCACTGTCTGTCATCGTGACGTCCGAATACTTTGCTCTATCCGACTGGCTGTAATCTGTGCTGGTATTTGAGGCGCCGAGTCCGCATATGATGCCTATGACGGCCAATACGACCACACCCACCACTATCAAAAGGCGTTTGTTTTCGGCATTACGTCGTTTTGCGCTACTGCGCCGAGGTCGAGACGCAACGGGGGCTTTAGACGTTGATACCGGCGCAATCGCGTCAGGGCGAGCCTTCTCATCGGTTTTGGACAGGACGTCAACCTTGCGTGGCTGCGACACCTCCTCGGGTTGGCTCTCCTTCACGGGAGCCGCTGGCGACTGTGGTTCGGATTCCGCCGCCGCCAAACTCGCCATGAGCCTGCCCACGCTCTTTGTGCGTTTGCGATAGTCGAGCTCGAGCGCTCTCATGAGGGCGTCCTCCGCCGGTTTGGGTATGTTTACGCCAAGCGCCGACGGACGTCTGAGGTCGTCGGTAAAGGTACGCTTCAGGCTATCGCTGGGCACCTGACCCGTCAGCGCGTGATAAGCGGTGGCAGCCAGCGCATAGACATCGGTCCACGACCCCTGCATCGACGCGTCACCGTACTGCTCGGGCGGCGCATAACCCGGCTTCACCATGATGGTGCGGCGCATCGTGTCTTCGACGGCAAGCACGGACCCGAAGTCCAGCAACACGCCCTTGCCGTCTGACCGCACTCGGATGTTATCGGGGCTCACGTCGCGGTGTAACAGGCCCGCTTCGTGCAGACTCGCAAGAGCGTCGGCCACCGGCCCGAGCACGACAAGCACCGTCTGGAGATCAAGCTGACCGTTGGCTGATATGACATTGACCAAGTCTACGCCCACGACGTACTCCATCACCAGGCACATGCGATCACCTACGGCGAGGAAGTCGCGCACTGCCGCGATGCCTGGATGCTTGGAGTATTGTGCAAGCGAACGCGCCTCGTGCAGATACCTGTCCCGCTGCTCAGGACCGGAGTCCGCGAACACCTTGACAGCAACGTCTACATCGAGCAGCTCGTCATGCGCTTTCCAAGTCTCGCCGAAACCGCCCGCGCCTATCCGCTCACTCAAGACGTAACGGTCGGCAATCCTGTCCCCGGACTTAATCTGCTCCACGTTGTCCCCCATCTCGCAAATTGGCAAGCACTGGCTATGAATCCGATTCCTATTATATCTTGCGTCAAACGCGCACAAAGCGCGTGTTCGAGATGAATATGTCATCCCCGTCACGCGAAAACGGCTGCGTCCACACGTATTCATCGCCAATTGGCCTGCCAAGAACCCCAAGCCTGTATCGAATGGTTATGTTGCCACCTTCAATCTCGTAAGTCCCAGTTCCAGTTATGCCAAACGCGTTCATCTCGACCGATCCATCAGATCCGAAGGTGAACTCCTGGCCAGTGCTTGTATCGCGGTATGTTCCCTCCAGACGTCCATCTTCTTGTTGGGGCTCGGCGATCTGCGCCTCGTCGTCATCGTCTTTGTTCGCGTCAGAGCAAGTCGTGAGGCCATATTCCCTCGCGCCATTGTCGCGGTGGTCAAGCACCGCCATCCTATAGAGATCAATGTCGTGGCAGTAAGTGGTGCGATCCCAAATGGCCCAGCCCTTCTCCCTCACCATATAGTGGAACATTTCAGTATGGCCGAACTTTGCACCAGGTAGACTTACCTTCATGTCCGACCAATTGCCTTTCGGCCCAAAGGAGTCGTACTCGTTGTACACGTTGTGAATGTTCTCGTAACCGTCCGATATGTCCTCGTCAGATGCGATGACTTTGATACCGCCGAACGTGTACACGTGGATGTCCTCCTGTTTTGTTTTTCCACACCACCAACAATCGGAATCGCTGAGGCCGTGTGTGAGTCGCGCACCCAACGTGCTTGCGCAGGCCCCGCCGAGGCTGTGCCCACACACGAGGAACACCAGTCGCCGGGAGGTCTTGTCGAGTCCGTTCTTCTTCGCGTAGGCCTCAAGGTCATCCTTCACCAGTGCCTCATAGTTGGCGATATTCGACCATATCCCGATACCCGTGCCAGAGTGCTTCGTCTCCATCAGCTTGCCATGCGCGATATCACTCACCTTTTCGTTCGTGGTCGTCGTACCGCGCGTGACCACGGCGACATATGTAACTTCCTCATCGTTGACAGTACTCTCCCTCATCCCAATCGTCACCGCAAAGGAATCTTCGTCATCGTTGGTATCGGAGTAACGATTGGGTTTGCATCTCTCAAACCCAATCTCCTGCAATTCCGCGATAATCCCAAACGAGGTCTCGCTATTCGCTTTGGCACTTAGACCAGCGGCCTTGATGGCGATATCATCTTCGAACTCTAAGGAAGACGCTCTGGCAAGACCCATCAGGTCGTTATTCTCCGTAGGCTCAACCTCGTAGCTCGTCATACCGACTACGGTAACGTCGCTTCCATCCAACTCCATAAAGCAGAGCGATGGTGGCGAGTCATTTCGATACGTTTGAGGAACAAAGAAAATCTTGTCGCCCACCACGGAGAACTGCAGCACGCGAATACCCCGCTGGGAGAAGTCGCTCGTCACGCCAATCGCAGCCTCGACGTCTTCGGACTGGATTTCCTTTGCTTCAACCTCTCGCGTTCCATCAGGCTGGACTCGATACAGAAGCGTGTTTGCACCAAGGAGCCTTTCCATGTAGGTTATGACTCCGTCACGTCCGACGAAGGGTCCCAAGGGTGTATCGTCGACGCTAAAAGGGCAGGCAAAGTAGCAGATGCGATCTGACCCTCCCTCGTCCACTGAAAGTATCTTTTGGAACGGCATGCCCACATATTCCGATGCATCCTTTTGGTCGCCGCGAATCCCTTCCTCGTCCTGTTCTACGAAAGCGGACTTCTCCCGGAGATACAAACGCCCGTTGGCAGGCACGAGTGTATGGATGATGCCATCCGTTTGGTAGATATAGTGACTCTCACCTGATGAGAGGTCGCAAGCAGCCACCTTGCTGCCCTCATCTGACCCACTCCACACATAAGCTCGCTTACCATCTCCACCGACGATCCATCCCTCAATCTCGCCGTCGACCTCGCATTCCACCCTCTCGTCGGGAGACTCGAACGAGCACGAATATATACAGTCGTTGCGCATGTAATAGTATCGATCGCCCACGACCTGCGCATAGTTTGTGCCATTGCCCGAAGTGGTCCAGCTATTCACCAACTCGAGATTAGAGCCGTCGAGTCCGCAACGACGAAACGTGCATTGTTCCGAACCTTCGCCATCAGTCTCAACAAAGTAGATATGCTTGTCATGCATAGCGATGTTTGCCACGCTTGCGCCTGAATCTGCCTCACCGGCACTGGCACACGCATAGAGCTCCTCGTCGGCGCCGACAGATGTTGCCAGGCGGATGCTCGCCGCATCGGGGCTAACGTACCATACGCTGTCGCCATCGCAAGCCGAGATACTTCCCAGCCCGACCTCAGATAATTCGGTGGCATGGCTCCACTCATCTATAGGCTCTGGTTGCGAATCCCGGACATCACGACTCGACTCACGCACAGGCACGTACAACACGAGCCGTATCACAAACACCGCCAACGCTACAGCCACAACAACAAGCACCACAAGAGCACGAGACTTTCGTTTAGGCCCCGGCATTTCCAAGTTCTGCGCTGGAACGTTGTTGCCATTCTCGCGTTGCGGAAAGCCACCGTTTACCTCACTATGGGCGAGATTCCCCACAGGACGGCCACATGAGGCACAAAAACGTGCGCCAGCAGTTATCTTCGAGCCACATCGCGCACAATACATCTCAATTACCTATCGCCCATGTTCGGCACGGACTTCGCGGGCTTACCACAACGAGCGCAGAACTGTGCAATGGGATTGAGCTGGGCACCACAATGCGTACAATACCGAGATTGGGAGGGCTGCTGAGGCAACGTCGGTTGTTGTCGAGCCGGCTGTATGGGCAATTGCCGTTCGGGCATGCGTTGCTTCCGGACTGGAGCCACAATCTGAGGCGATACGACGCCCATGCCCGAGGTACTAGGTGCCGCTTGTCTGTCTCCCGGCTGGGGAGGACGGTTGGGCACCCTGTCAATCGCTGCCTTTAGCTCAGGCGTCAACACCGCATCACGAAACTTGTTTGCGACGTAGTCGGTATTGTCGCCCTCACGCACGTTCTTGCGACGGCGACTGGCATTGTGAACCACGTCTGCCGCCGTGTGTACCGCATTGTTGATCCCCCACCTTACAAGAATAATTATCCCCGTAAGCACCGCGACTACTACGATCATCCCTATTATTGTTACTGGATCGTTTGTTGCGCTAATTGCAAGCCTCACCATAACGACCACCTCACAACATGTCGACCTTTGATTTAATCTGTCCAAGCTTCGAGCTAACCGTCACATACGGGTCAAGCCCTAACATCCCTTTTTCGAATGCTGTCATAAGCGAGTTCATGTTCATGAGACCATGCGGGATACCCCTGTTAGTTCGCCAGTGTGTAAAGCGAAACCGGAACTGATGCTCGCCCATATAGTCAGGAAGTGCCTTCAGCTGCGCTTCGAAGCCCTCTGATGAGTTCGTGAAGAGAATCATCTGGCGAGACGCATTGATCTTCCAACCCACCCCGGCACCCGCGTCGGCGAAGTCGATACGCCTTACGACCTCCGCCAGCGCACCGAAGTCAAATACTGGCGTGGCGTAGACGAACTCACGCTCATAGAAGTCCGCTTCCCGCGCAACGACCTTGCCCTGCGCGTGCAACTCGCGGCCTTTCTTCATGCCGTAGACAACGGCAATGACTATGATCGCTGCCGAAAGAACGACTATCAGCATTACATCCATAGCAGCTCCTCATCACTCTGTGCGGGCCGTAGCCATCACCGTGCGCATGAGCTCTTCGGAGCGCGCTCCTGTGCCCAGGCCCTGCAGGTCTGCCACCGCATTCGTCACTTCTTGGCTGTCATAGCCGTCTGGCCCATCGTCACTATAGCCCCCTGCTTCGAGACGACTGATGGAGAACCATTTGCTCGGCACAAAGATGCCAATGGCGCCCCCGCTATCGAGCCCCACCCAGGCGATGGCACCAGCCGCAGTGTATTCCACACGAGATGAGTCCTCAGCCCACACTGCAGGTGACGCCCATGTCCGGCCAGCGTAGTCCTGCTTGTAAGAGAGGCACAGAATCGCGTTGTCGGTGCCTTTCATGCAGACTGTCGCGTTCTGGTCTGCGCGCATGAACTTGCTGGACTTGTCGTAGGCAATCTCGACCTTGTCATCCCAGTACGCCGGAAGATCGAACGTGTAGCCACCAAGGGAGACGCTCTCGCCGCTCTGCTCCGGCTCGGGCGTACCGGTTTCACCGAACGTTATGCCCTTCGCAATCGTTGCCATGAACTCGGCTGCAATCTTTTTCGCGTCTTCTTTCGCGCTCATGTTACAAGTCGTTGCCTGAGACAATCGGCATGCATCGGTCAACTGCGAGCCCAATTCCTGCGCCTTTTTGTCGCCAAACACGAAGGAGCCGAACACGACGCGCTTGCCATCTGACGACGAAAGGCAGGCGAGGATGCTAACATCGTCGCCTCCTGCAAGCTGCAGCGTACCGTTAGACAGCTTTCGTGTCTCGGATACGTGGCCCGCGCCTGCCTGATCCCAGTAGCTCTGGTTTTTCTCAAACCACAGAAGCGTCATATTGTCTTGCTTGATGAGAGGCCAGCCGCCGTTCTCCTCGCAGGTCACGCCGTCGCATGCCAGCAACGCCGCAGGCATCGTAAACGTGAAGCCGTCGCAATCAAAGACCCGGTCCACCGTCACGCATTCCTCGGCAACCCTCACGAGACAGTCCAAGCAGGTATCCATGCCATAGTCGTCAAACGACGTGACCGCGCCAAAGGACTGCAGGTCGGCATAGGCGAGCACCTTGCTGTGGAAGAGGTCGGTGTCCTTGCTATACAAGGCTCCCTGTGCGGTCTGCCAACCCGTGTAAATGACCAGCTCGCACGTGGATGACACGGGCACGAGCATTTCGTAGCCCATTTCGGAGGTGTAGATGCTGACTTCCTGACCGGATTTGAGCGTTGCCGTCGCCTTGGGCTCTGCATCACCATAGAGCAGATGTTTTGCCGCGTTCTGGCTCGGGAACTCCTTGATCTGCAAGATGCTCACCGGCTTGTCATCTCTCGTACTGTGGATATCGTTGCACAGGATGTCGTACTGCGTCAGCTTCTCGCCGCCAAATGTGGTGCTCGACTTCTCGACGCTCACCTCGTCACGCCAGTATTTGGGCATCCTGAAGTACCAGCCATCACCAAAGAGGCTGGCTTTGACAGCATCCTCTTTTTTATCTGAACAGGTTTTGAGATGGTAATTCTGCGCGTCATTGTCACGATGGTCCATAACCGCCGAATGATAGAGATTGATATCATGGCCATTGGCGGAGAGACCAATCTCCGTTTCCTCGTAATGGAACATGTCGACATGACCGAACTTTGCCCCAGGCAGACTCACGTTGAGGAAGCTCAAGTTTCCCCTTGGCCCAAAGGAGTCGTACTCGTTGTACACGTTGTGGATGTTCTCGTAACCGTCTGATATGTCCTCGTCAGATGTAATGACCTTAATGCCGCCGAAGGTGTACACGTGGATGTCTTCCTGTTTAGTCTTTTTTGACCACCACTCATCCCCGTTTATCTCGTGCGTTAGCTTGGCTCCCACGGCACTCGCGCACGCCCCACCTAAGCTGTGGCCACACACGAGGAACACGAGTCGTTGGGAGGTCTTGTCGAGCCCATTATCCTTGGCATATTCCTCCAGCAGCGTTTGCACTGTCTGTTCATAGTCGTAGGCATTATCATAAATCTCTGTGTTCAAGAAAGGCTGCGGATCGCCCTTGAGCCAGTCCCCAATCTTTTCCCTACTGGTTTGCGTGCCACGCGTGACCACTACCACATACGTAATCCCGTCAACTTTCGAATTCTTCATTCCGAACGTTACTGCGGCTGAGAATCCGTCTCTCATAGTCGCTCGATCCAAGTAATTCTTTGCTACCACCTTTTTTAGACCTAGGTCGCGCATCTCCTTCTCGATGTCCAACGCAAGCCAACTGTTTGCCTTCGCGCTCAGTTCTGCTGCCGCAATGGCTATGTCGTCATCAAACTCAAAAGCTGAGGTGGTGGCAAGACGCTCCAGCTTAAAGCCATTGCCTGAACTCCCTGACGACTTGCCTGCGAACGCAACGCATGGCATCATGCCAATCACCACAGTAACGACTACCACCGCCAGCATCATACGCGCCAGTCTTCTAAAACGTTTGGATGCCATCTCACTCACCAGCCTCTCCCCTAAATCTTTACGCCTCTTGAATCAGTTCACAAACAGTTCGCTACGCCTGTCCAGGTAGAGTTTCTCGAGATACCACTGAAGCGCAATGAGACCGCCATACAGCAGGATAGTGGGCAGAATCGCGGTAATTAAAGACCCAGCAAATTCGCCAAGATATGCGCCATAGGACACGAACACCTGAAGGAGCGAGGGCAGGACACTTACCATCACTATGACGACAATGATGGGTATCCTCATCAAGTAGACTATAGGCGCATCACGTTTGAACTGAGCGAGTCGTCCGCGAGCGTAGATGCAATAAAGACCCACAAACACAAACCCCAAGGCAAGCACAATTGTCATGAAAGAAAACCCCGACAGAAAGCCGCTTGCCGGTCCCGTAGCGGGTCCGACCAAACCCAGAAGGCTCGCCCCCTGAAACATCTGCACTGCGTAATAAGCACACATCAGTGCCTGCACATACAGAGACGCCCACACGATGAACTTGTAGTAGTTCATGGGCTTTTCAGTCTGGACTTCTAACGGTGCCTTAAACGCAGCCTGAAACGACTCGTTCACACGAAATCTGAAATCGTCCCACGACGTGGGGATCGCTCCTTTCGCTTGTCGTTTGACCGACTGAAAGAGATCGGCATTTGGTCTCACGGCTTCTCTTTGTGGCACTCCCCGCGAGCTCCTTGGGGGCTGCCCAGACGTGGCTTGCGGCATGCCGATAGGCGATCCGCACTTCGGGCAAAACCTCGCTTCCGCGCTAAGCTGTGACCCGCATCGACTGCAGAACATGTTCCCACCTTCCCGTAGCGCTCCACGTTATCTGCTTTCAGCTTACAACAGACAGAGCGGATGATTCCCAGTGAGCACACTTCATTGTGTGTCATTAGGTGTCACAATACTCTTTACCTGCGATAATACGTCGTAAGACAGACGATGCCTTGGACGACGCTCAGGACAGTTGCGTTTGCCCTACCCAAATCACCCCCCAACTGCTACGATATGCCTACCACACCGCGAATGCCCCACGCATCGCTTCGCACATAAAATGAGAGACCGTCTAGGAGGGCACTTCGCCTTTCGAGGCCTCTCGTCGTATGGCGAAGCTTCGCGGTGTGGTAGCTGTGGCGGAGTGTCCTCCCAAACGAACTCGTACCAAGCCTACTCCAGCCGCCGCGAACTCACGCTAGCAACGTGGTGTCAGTTTGTCTCAATCGTGTCCCACATGCGCCTTGCCATGGTGAGACCAAACGCCACCACAAGACGAAGGCCGGAGCTAAACCATGTGCCAGCTTGACGCTCATGCACTGACAATGGTCATCCGCGGGTTCAGCAACGAAGTCACCGTGCGCTGGCTCGCGGACAGGCTCTGCGTCTCGCGCTCGACACTCGCGCGATGCAAGAACGGCGCGTGGCCGCCCTCCATCACCCTCGAGGCCATGTACGGGACGTTCGAGGAGTGTCGCGAGCGCTTCTTTGAAGGTGACGGGGATGCACTCGCGCGATCGACCATCATGCAGCTCCAGGGACAAGGCATACAGACGCTGCCACTGGAGCAGACCCTCGAACGAAACGGATACGAAGCCTTTCTCGCCACGCTGTTGAGCCATGCTCAGAGCGGAGAGCCACTGGAACCACTTCCGCCCGAGGACGCAGCGCCAGCCCCAGATGGCTCTCCTGTCGTCGCCGCACACCCGATCGTGCAGAATTCCGGCTTGCTTCTCGCCATCCCCCTGGCCGTCGTGTTGTTGATGGGCCTCTTCAACGTGTCGCTCGCCTCTCTGCTCGCGTGGGCGAACGACAATTGGGAGGCATTCGTGCTCGTCTCTCTTTTCATCGCTCTGCTACCCGCCATCACAGGGACGCTCGTGGACGCACCACTCGCTTGGCACACGTTCAAGAAAGACCATCCCGACGTGCCCTTCTCGTGGAAGGCGTTCTCGCGCGTGTCACAGCTTGGCGGCGTCGAGGGCGTCGTGCCGGGCATGGGCCGGTTCCACCTCACACCCCCCTACTTCGCCTATCAGCCGGTGTGCAACATACTTGGCGCCATGTGCTATCTCTCGCTCTTCTATTTCCTGACGACGCTTCCCGGCTTCTGGGAGTTCTTCCAAGGACATGAGTGGATAGAGTATTTCAAGGTCGGGATTGCCGTGGCATTCCTTGTCGCATTTGGGCAGATGCGAGACGGGTACAGCCGCGATGCGCTTGAGTCGCCACCCCGGGACGGCGTGGGAGAAAACCCCGATAATTACCTGCCCACGCGCGTCCACGTGTGGGCTAACACCCTTCACCTTGTGTGGACCATTTCGCTCAACATAGCGCTCCTGCTCATCCTACTTGCCTATGCCGTGGTGGAGTTCCGCAGCATGGAGGTGCCACTCCTCATGCTGTGGCCCATTATGCAGGCCATGGCATTCCTCGCATACTCGTGTGTCTCGCCCGTCGCGGTACGATTGCGAGTCACGAGTGTCGGTATCTTCGCGCCTGGCGTGGCCCTCGTTGCCGCCGGGTTCATCACTCTCACCCTCGTGTGCTTCCTGCCCTCGTGGACGCAGGGCGTAATCTGCCTGATCTGCGCGCTCTGCATGCTCGGCGCCGCCCTATGGAGCCGCCACAGCACGCAAGCAAAAACCACGTGGGTCGAACAAGGACGGGCATCGGCGGCTTACAGCATCGCCATTGCAGCGTGCGTCTTTTGCCTGCTCGCCATAGCTCTCGCGACCAACGCCCTGCGCTAGGCGTGCTAGACGGCCGGAGCCCGCGCTCAGAACGTCGCACGGGGCCCGGCTGTTTTTTCTATGGCTGACAGTTCTCGCCCCTAAGGCGGTTCGAGCTACGACTTCTGCGCGAACGCCTCCGCGTACTGGTGCGTCACGCCCTTGTATGTCTGCCCGGGAGCCGAGGCGCCCTTGGGCCTGATGACTATCTGGATCGACTCGAGGCGGTAGGAGAAGCCCGCGGTGCCGGCGCTCGCGCCATTCTTCGCCCAGCCCATCCAGCCGAGGCGCTGCGCGTGGACACGATAGTACACGTCGTAGTGCTTCTCCATCTCCCCCGTCAGCTTGATACGGATGGCCTCGAGGCGCTTGGACTGGCCCGTCGTGCCGCTCATCTCCCCGTCGCTGCGCCAGGTCTCCTCCCATCCGTAGGTCTGGATGTGGGTCTGGTAGCTGATGCCGCCCGCATACGGCTTGCTTCCAAGCCTCACCTTGATGCCCTCGAGGCGCTTGCTCTCCCCGGTCGTGCCGGACGGGTCGCCGTCTTTCTTCGACCAGTCATCCTCCCAGCCGTAGGTCTGGCGGTGCACGAAGTAGGAGACGCTCGGGGCGACAACCTTGAACGTGGCGGACCGGCTGCCGCTCAGGTTGCCCTTGCCCTTGATCGTCACCGTAGCGGTCCCCGCCTTGGTGTTGTTCTTGTACGAGAGGGTGTAGTCCTTGTCGAGCGTGAGCACACGGTCGCCGAGCTTGATTGTGGGCCTTGGCGTCAGTGCCTTGCCCGTGTATGCCTGGTTGGCAATCTTTGAGACAGTGCATCTGGATATGGCCGCCTTCGCGATCTGGAACGTGGCCTGCGCTGTACCCGTGTAGTTGCCCTTGCCCGTGACGGTGACGGTCGCGGTGCCCACGTTGACGTTGTTCTTGTAGGAGAGCGCGTAGTCGGTGCCGAGCCTGAGCGTGGCCGAGCCGAACTTGACCGCGGGCTTCGGGGTGATCGCCTTCCCCGTCCACGACTGTGCGGGGATTGAGGACGTCGTTGCCTCCGCGATGCTTCTGGCCACGATGTTGAAGTTGCAGCGAAGCTCGCCGGTATAGTGATTCTTGAACGTTATGACGATGGTCGCGGTCCCGACGTTTACGTTGTTCTCATAGGCGAGGGTGTAGTCGGTGCCCTCGCTCATCGGGTCCAAAATCGACGAGTTCTTGTAGCCGGCCAACTTGACTCCTGGCCTCGGCGCAATCGCCGAGCCGGTGTAGACCTTGTCGGAGATGCCCGGCTCGCTCGGCGTCCTCTCGTAGATCAGGGCGGACCTGACCTCGAGGGGCACGATTCTGTAGCTTGCCGATGCCTTACCCGACCGGTTGCCCTTGAGCGTCGCCGTCACCGAATACGTACCGGGCTCTTTGGAGCTCTTCGGCCAGGCAAGGGTGTAGTCCGTGCCCTCCACTAGGACCGTCGAGCCATCCTTGACCGTTACCGTAGGCCTTTCTGCACTGTACAAGTAACGGAGCTCCGTTGCCGACAGCTCGATTGTGGGCGTCGTGCTTCTCGCGGCGATCTTGAACGTCGCGGACTTCGTGCCCGAGTAGTTGCCCTTACCGGTCACCGTGATGGTCGCGGTCCCGACGTTAACGTTGTTCTTGTAGGAGACTGTGTAGTCGGTGCCCTCGGTGAACGTTTTGCCGGCGCACGTTACCTTCGGCGTCGGCTTGAGGGCCTTTCCGGCGTAGGTCTGGCTGGGAACCGTTACCTCCCAAGCGGACGCGTCAAGGGGCACGAGGTACCAGCGCTGATTTGTGTTTCCATTGCCATAACCCTGCGCGACATTCGTTCCGTTTTGGGCTAGTCCCCACATGTCGAGGAACATGTTGGAATGCTTGCACTTAAGAGCGTATGTGCATCCCCATATTCTTGGATGTACCATCGCTGATTGTCACCGCCATTGTCCACATACTGTACGATACTCGCTCCACTTTGGTACGTTGCACACCATGAATCGAGCACTAAATTCGAACACGCTGAGGCAATCGTGTAGGTGCCATCATCATTTCGAGTAAGCTTCCAGCATTGAGCAGATGACTCATTTCGCTCATAGACTTGTACATTGGCTTCCGGTTCCGTTGACATACCGGCAACGTCAAGCGCATACCTAGTATCAGCCGCCGAAAGCAGCTTGTAGGTGCCATTCGCGACGGTCGCATCGGGCCCGTAACGGTAGACGCATTCGGCACCAGGTATGTCGGAAAACGCCATATTGCCGCACGCATCGTACGCGTATATGTGCGTCCAGTACATGCCTTGCTCATAACCATGGTCAGAGACGTTCACGCGGAAGGTCCAAGTGTCACCGTTGCGTGTACCACGCACTGCGGGGTTCGTCCACCATTCTGACGCGATGTCGTCTTGGTCCGTGCCGTCAACGACGTGAGCGGTCCACGTGGGGAACTGCACGCGATCGACCTTGTCGTTATCGGTGACGTTGCAGCTGACGGTGTAGCCACTCGGGCTCACGTCGGTCACGCGAACGTTGGAGATGACAGGTGGGGTGGTATCATTCGTGATATTGACCACAACACCCGAACCGGATAACTCCGGATTATTGCCTCCTTCTTCATGGTTGATGGCATAGATATAGATTGGCTGGTTACCTGTCTCCTCGACGTAAAGCGTGTAGTCGAACTCGCTACGACCTTGGCTGCGATACTGATGGTTGGCAAGCAGCGCATTACCCACGGCATCGGTAGCGTAGCCACGCGCTCCAGAACCAGAGTTCCCGCCCACATACACGTGAAACCGAATGCTATCGTTCGGGGCATCCGGATCGTACGCCCAGCCGCATACCCTAAGCAGGTGAGGGCCCACACACTGGCAAGACGCAACCATCCCAACGGGTTCGCGGTCGGATGCGGGCCAATCAGGACGAATGTAGGTCTGGGCGTTCATGCCACAGAGTCGGGGGGCGCAATACTGCTGCCCTCTGTAGTTCTGTTCCATGATGACCATCTGAGAGCCGCGAATCTCGGTGACAATGGCCACATGGCCGAAGTCTCCCGTGGTCCAGACCGCAATGTCGCCGGGTTGCGGAGAGCTCTGATAGGACCAACCGGAAGGACAGAAGCTGCCCCCGTAGACGTACTGATTTGCGTTTCCCCACGGTGTTGCTTGCCCAAGATAATTGTAGTAGTAGCAGGTGAGGTCAACGCACTGCGCGCCGTAGTTGCCGTCGAAGTCGAGCGCCTTGCCATTTTGGCTGTTCGCCCATGCGACCGCCTCGTCCCTAGTATGCGCCGCCGATTGAACACTGAGAGTAATATCAGGATTCGCATCATTCACATCTTGCTTTAGCTCGCTCGTGCCCATGTCAAATTGATTTGCCATACTCGATTGGCTTCCGGCAAGCTCTGCGCTCTCCTCCCGATTGGGATTGATAGCGTGCTCTTCCTCAGGTGCGTCTTCCTCAGAAATGCTCTCTTCTTCTCGAGCCGCCTCCCGCGCGCTACTGCTCTCTCGGTCCGACTCGTTCTCCACGGAAGCTTGGTCCTCCAGAACTTGAATCGGAACCTCATCGCTCTCAATCGCCTCCGCGAGCGCAGCTGCGGGCACCCCGCCAACGGCCATCGCCACTGCCAGGAGAAGCGCCATGATTCTCCTCGATGCTCCTGTCTTCTTGCACATCTTTGACCTCCTAGCATCTTTGCCCAACGTTTCAACCCTCACTCTACACAGGGAATGCCCCACCCCTGCCATACGCCAGGTGTCACTTAGTGGCACTTGCGCCTCTTAAGGCAGCCCGTCTTCATCCGAGGAGAATGGGTGCCTATCAAGGTCGTATTACACGCGTATTACGAGCAAAGTGCCGCTAGTATTGACATGGCCCCGCAAGACGACGCCCTTTCACCGCTGGGAAACAAGGCTTAAGATTACGCCGCGCGTCATCTCTTCTGAATCTGCCTTAGTCCTAAAACCTGTGAGTTGGCGGCTGCGCATGAGATAGCCCATAGTCAAGCCGGCAATGTCGGGACCGGATCTACGCACACCGCGTCAATCCGCCGCATTCGAAACTCAGCACAGCACTGGAGATTCCGGCACCAGCCAGATGGACATCTCCAGCTCATCGGGTAACGTGACCGTCACCCGCAGGTGGGGCTTGCGCGGACCCCGACACAAAGACACAGCCGATCGAGTGCGTGGTTACAAATCGAATGCGTAGTTACAAATCGAATGCGTGGTTTCCGTCATTGGTTTCCGTCATCGACATGGGCCCGAGTGCGTGATTTGGGCGTCGAACCACGCACTCGAGCGCTTCAGGATGACAAGAATCACGCACTCGATTCGCAACCACGCACTCGATTCTGAATCGTCGGGAGGGCGCAGGATGCCTTAGCTCAGCTCCACTATGACGATTGACGAAAAAGAGATTTGCCCCGTGTGACCTGAGCCACCCAGCCACCTGCCATTTGGTTTCCGCTTCATGGTCCAGGAGATCACGTTCGTATCCACGACATACACTGCCGTCAGTCCCCCGACTCGATATCACGCGCCGGCTCGCGAAGCGGCAGCCCCAAGTCAACCCCGCCCACCTCATCCCGTGCATGCGAAAACATCTCGACCCAGGGAAGCTGTGGGAGCCAGTCATCTGGAGGAAAGAAGGGTAATCTAGTATCCCTCGCCCTCTAGCTGGGCGGTAGCCACAGGGGGCGTGACGGTAGGCACCAACGCCTTCGCCAGCATGCCCTTGTCCCACGTGACGACAAGATCCACCTTAGCGCGCCTGGCTGCGGCCCGCACGAGGTTGTCTTCTAGGTCGCCGTCAACCCCTCGCCACTTCGATGCGAGCCACAGATCCGACGCATCCATGCCTATGGGTGTCGCCAGCTCCGACATGTTGTCCACCACGCCCCACGCGATGCGCCTGATGGCGACTGCGTCAGCCTCCGCAACACGGCCCTCTTCCCCTCGCAAGATCCTTTTGTACTCGTTGCCCACCACATAGAAGACGTCCTTTGCGATGGAAGCTGGGTATGTGAGCTCCACGCCCAGCCGCACGGCGGTGTCCAGGAAGCGGCGGGACTCCTCCCCATGCGGCCTGCCGGGAAGGTAGTTGTCAAGCCAGACGTTTGTGTCGACCAGCACCGTCCTTCGCGCCCCGCTCACCATACCCCCCTCTCGCGCATGCGCCCAACGAGGGCTTCGACATAGAGATCGATGTCGGCAACCCCCAGCTCCGCAGGAGGCGTAACCGCTTGGATGCCCATGGCGTCCAAGCCCTCTCCAAAAAGTTGCCGCCCGCGAACCAGCGCCTCCATCTTTCGCTCCTGCGCGGGAGTGCGATCCGCCTCCGCGCCCTCGCACGCCTTGTCCCGCAAGAACTCTCGCACCTGCATGGCGTGAGCGGACCCGCGCGAGACCTTCTCCCACAGCTCTCGTATGAGCTCCGTCGGGGTTATGCCTACCTCTGCGAGAACGGCATCCCCCGCAGCCTTGAGCCCCCGGTCGAGACGCACGTTCATCTGCGCAATCTTTCCGGCACCCTGCATATGTACTCCCTTGCTAGCTTGCTAGCTTCTACTATAGCACATGAGCTGCACAAAGAGGGGCGTCGAGTCGCCCCCGTCATTTGACACTAGGCGTGCCATTTGTGCTGCTTGGGGATACTCCCTTTGACGCACATGCGATGTGCACGGCCCATCCGAGAAGTAATATTACACGCGTATAACACGCAAAGTGCCGCTAGTATTGACATGGCACCGCAAGACGACGCCCTTTCACCGCTGGGAAACAAGGCTTAAGATTACGCCGCGCGTCATCTCTTCTGAATCTGCCCTAGTCCTAAAACCTATGAGTTGGCGGTTGCGCACGAGCTAGCCTATAGTCAAGTTGGCGGTGTCGGGACCGGATCTACGCATACCGAGTCAATCCGCCGCATTCGAAACTCAGCACAGTACTAGAGATTCCGGCACCAACCAGATGGACATCTCCAGCTCATCGGGTAACGTGACCGTCGCCCGCAGGTGGGGCTTGCGCGGGCCCCCAATCAAATACACAGCCGAACGAGTGCATGGTTTCCGTCATCGACATGGGCCCGAGTGCGTGATTTGGGCGTCGAACCACGCACTCGAGCGCTTCAGGATGACAAGAATCACGCACTCGATTCGCAA
>ONMP01000264.1 GCA_900318935.1 uncultured Actinomycetes bacterium | reverse complement strand
GATCTTCTCGGACTTCTCGGCGAACTCCGCAAGACGCCCAAGCACGACTTCAAGCACACCGCCCGCCTCGCCGGCCTTTACCATGTTGACGTAGAGCTTGTCGAATATCTTCGGATACGCCGTGAGCGATTCCGAGAACGTTCCGCCTGCCGCGATGTTCTCCCATTGTAGATGTTGCACAGAGAGTTTGCACGTGGACGGGCGGCGTGGAACGGCCGAGCGGAGCAGCCATGCCGCTTTCCCACAGTGGGATAGCGGTCAATAGACGTCGGGCCGCCGATGCGCAAAGACGGGCATGGCATCGCGGACCGAGCGCAGCACACCGAAGTCAAGGTCGCAGGTCACAAGTGCCTCGCCATCAGCTCCCGCAGGGCCCTTCGACAACACGCGACCAAGCGGATCGCATACCATGCTCCTGCCCACATAGCGACTCCCAGCAAGGCAGGTACCGACCACGAAGCACTCGTTCTCGATGGCCCTAGCACGCAGCAACGTCTCCCAATGCTCCTCTTTGCATGGACCCGCATGCCATGCCGCAGGAAAAACGATAAGGTCACACCCAGCCAACGCGAGATCCCGCGTCATCTCAGGGAAACGCAGGTCATAGCAGATGCCGACCCCCAACGTACAAAACGGAGTATGGATGGGTTTGCCGAGTGCATCCCCGGCAGACGTTTGGTCGGACTCCCGCTCGCCATGCGCATCGTAAAGATGGCACTTGCGATAGACGTCTTGTATTTCACCGCAGCCGTCCACGACAACGGCAGTGTTGTAAGGAAGCGCATCTGAATCTGGACGAGACTCGTAGACGTCTACGATGATCCAGACCCCGCTGCTCTGCGCAACACGCCTGACGCCCGAGACGAGTGGACCGTCAAGCGGCTCGGCCAGCTCCCGGGGAGTACGCCTACCCGCAATCGGCCTCATCAGGGCCTCGGGAAAAACAATCAGCTCAACACCCTCACTTCGCGCGCGCCGCGTATACGACTCAACCTTGCGCAGGGGTTCCTCCCCCTCAGCACATGCGCATTGGGCAAGACCGACTTTCGGCATGGCCAACTCCTCTCGTCCGCAAATCGCTATACGTAGGGACGCTGCGCACCGATAGGCCTCGCATGCCAGAGCTCGTCCACGATGCAACCAGCACCAGAAACGGAGTGGATGATCTTGTTGTTGCCAAGGTATATCGCCACGTGCCCCTCGTAAAAGACGAGGTCACCTCGACGGATATCCGCAAGGCCAATCGGCATGAACGTTCCGTTCTCATACCAACGCATGGAGTTGCTGGTCTGCTCGGGCACCCAGAAATGGTTGTAAGGGTTGTAGCCTCCCACCTTCTCCGTACCGCGAGCATGCTCTAGGTCCATACCGGTCGCATACACGCACTGCAGCACCAAGCCCGAACAGTCGATGCCAATGCCAGGCTGTCGCGCCCACGGCTCACGATACGGCGTTCCCAGGTACTCGTACGCCCGTGTAATGAACGCTTCCACGCACTGCTCCCGCGTAGCGTTGACAGCAATTCGCGAGGGAGTCACGTAGGTGTGCTCGCCCACGCAATAAACTGGCAGTCGGACAGTGTTTGCACTAACCTGTGGGTAATCCGCCGGATTCTGCCAGCCCGTCTTTCCTGAGGGATAGGTGCGTCGGAACGCTGGGATATTCGGCGGCGCAGTTGGGCCAGTGCGGCCCTTCGGCACCAAGCGTATCTGGATGGCTTCGACGCGATAGCTGTACCCCTCCGTTCCCGCAGCCTCACCGTTCTTTGCCCATCCCATCCAACCGAAATGCTGGGCATGAACGCGGTAGTACACGTTGTACTTTTTTAGCATCGTTCCGGAGAGCTTGACCTTAATGGCCTCAACGCGCTTCGACGCACCCACCGTGCCACTTCTCGCGCCATCCTTGTGCCATGACGTCTCCCATCCCACGCCCTGAATATGCGAACGATAGAGGATTGATCCCGCGACAGGCCTCCTCGCCAGCTTGATCTTTAGCGCCTCGACGCGTTTCGACATACCGATGGTGCCCGCCGTTGCCCCATCTCGCCTAGACCAGGCTTGTTCCCATCCGTAGCTCTGTCCATGCACGTAATACGCGACGCTCGGCGATACAATCCGAAAGCTAACCTTCTTTGTGCCCGTGTACGAGCCCTTGCCACGTATGGTAATGGTCGCCGTACCGGCAGCCGTGTTGTTTGCGTACGAGAGGGTGTAATGGGTGCCACGCTTGAGCTTCGTCTTGCCCCATTTGACCACGGGCGTAGGCTTGACGGGCTTACCCGTATAAGGCTGCGTGGCGATCTTTGACACGCTAGCCTTAGAAATCTGGCGCTTGGCAGTCGCGCCTTTCTTCGCCGCGGTCGAGACCTCCTTGGCACCCGCCTCGCTCTGCGGCGACAAAGACTTCACTGATTCAGCCTCACCATCAGACACGCCATCCTCGCTCACGGAGACGGCCTCGTCAAGCACCACAGGAGCATCATCTTGCGCCTCGATGGCATCGGGCTCTACCTCAACGAGCTCCTCCTGCCCAACAGCACCATCGTCCGCGTCCCCACCTCCTGCGACCTGCGCCTCGCCGGAGTCGTCACGCAGCTCATCGGATTCACTCACGGCCACGATGTCCTCAGCTTGACTCTCTTCTCTCACGTCGCGCACGTCATCCGCCTCAATCACGTCCTCGGGAGCATGCTCCAAGCCAAACCCCGCTACGGGAATCGCTCCCATTGCCATCACGAGAGTCAAAGCAACCGAAAGAGCAACTCGACATGCCTTCATTACTGGCTCCCCCCAGTTAATTACTTCATGTAGCCGAATTCGAGATGGAAAGACCAGAAGGTGCTGTCACTTGGAAGCCTATGCCCGTGGCAGTTTCACCTTTAGCCAACGTGCCGTTGTAGTCCAAGCTTTTAGCCAAAAGCTTCGATCCGCTGGCCTTGTACGTGGCATTCCAGCCATTGGCAATCGAGATGGATTTGTTGAAGGGCACCGTGACGCTCCATGACGAGCAGCCGGAGCCTTTGTTTGTGATGGAGAGCTCGTACTGATAACAGGTCTTTCCATTGTCCGCAGGCCATGACCCAGTGAGGGTCGCCTTACACGAGAAGTTACCCGAGGTGAAGCTTACCGGCTTGGGCGAAGATGTGGATGGAGTATCCGCCGCCGGAGCACTCGCAGAGGCGTCCTGTCCCGCCGGCAACGTACCACCGAGCGCCTTGAGGAGCCATGTGCCCGACGTGGCAAGGTCACTTGTCTTGAACCCCGAGGTCGAGGCGCAGCTGCTCTTGAGGATGGAGGCTGATTCTGCCTTGTTGCAGAGACTCCACATGCACCAGCTCACGCCGAGGCTCTTCATCGTGGTGACCCATGAGTTTGCCGAGGCCTGGTCAATCGCACCGTTACCGCTCGCGTCACAGATACCGAACTCGCTTACAAAGACGGGCAGCCCTCCCTTGACGACGCTTGCCAGACGATTGCGCAGGTCATCCT
>ONMP01000187.1 GCA_900318935.1 uncultured Actinomycetes bacterium | reverse complement strand
TGAGTCGCGCCGCATCTCGGCGATGGCCGGCGCCATCTCGTCGCGCATCTCGTCGCGGCCCTTCTTGTGGCCGTCCTCCCATGAGTCGCGCCGCATCTCCTCTATTGCCTCACACATGTTCACCTTCCCCTCTCGCTCATAAAGTCTCAATCTGGAGTGAGTCACTGCGTTGATGAGATTTGCGCTGTCGGTATCAAGGCCTCGATACTCAGGATCCTCGCTTAGTATTCTAGCGAGTTTTTCCTTGTCATTCGAGTATTTGATGTAGCGTAGAACCTTGCCGAGCCCAGTTTGAAACTTCCCAAAGTCTTCATCTCGAATCCGTGCAGGACTGACGAGGTTTATATGATAATTCGCCACAAGGCGAATCAGCCCCTCAGGGCATGGAGCAAGCATGTCATATATGCTCGTCGCTCCGTCCCACTCTGAAGCGCCGAAATATATGACGAGTGTTACGACAGGTGTAAGCGAATCATCCTTGGCGAAGCCTGACAGAAACTCATTGCTGTCGAGTCCCTTGTTTCCTTCCGTACGATGCATACGTTTAATCGCGTCTATCTGATTCGCGTATCGCATTGCATCATACAGCATGTTTCGTGCGGGCATGGCGTAGTGGATGTTCGTCTGACTCTCAATCCCAAGGATAGCGTAGACGGCGTTCCCGTCCTTCATGGTGTTCCACTTCTTGAGCGTGTCGCGAAGCTTCTGAACTCCCTTGTGATTCTTCTCTGCGTTTGGAATCACAATCTCGGTAGGGTCCATCAGCTCTAAGGCCGCCGGGTTGACGATGCGCTGACCGTCGTAGGCGAAATAGTTGAAAGCGTCTGCAAAACGGGTCGCATCTGACAGATAAGCCTTGCACTGGATGTCAGCTTGTCCCACTGCCTCTCCTCTCTCACTGATGACGCTAGACATTATATGCGAACAAATGAACTAGGTCAATACAAATGTTCGTCTTCTTTTCGAGATTCTGCTTAGGTCAATGGGTTGTCAATCACATTCCAAACTACACACGGTTTCTCTTTAAGCTGAAATCTGAGGTTCAGTCCCAAAACCTGCGGGTCGGCAGCCGCACAAGGCCAGCATTGGACGGTTCTATTCCACAATTAAAAGAATACGAGCCACAGAGGGGTCCGTCCGGCTCCGCGGGGCGTTCCGTGGGATTGACGCAGCCGTGGCAGGCTTTCCATGGGATTGACGTTGCCGTGGCAGGCTTTCCATGGGATTGACGTTGCCGTGGCAGGCTTTCCATGGGATTGACGTTGCCGAGGTTTTTTACCCCCTGATTGACGTTGGCGTGGTGATTCTTGCCACGGGAACGCAAATCTCGAGGAACGCCGCCACGCGGACGTCGATCTCGAGGAACGCGAGCCACGCGGACGCAAAACTGGTGGAACCCGGCCACGCGGACGTCGATCTCGAGGAAAGCCGCCATGCCAACGTAAAACCCAAGGAACGCGACACGTGGTCGCCAGCCACAGCGGAGGTCCGGGAATGCCAGAAGCAGGGCCTCCGCCCACGGGTTTTGGGATTGACCCAAATTTGAGCTCAATTTCATTCAGAATATCACTCAATAGAATATAAGAGAGAAACCGTGTGTAGTTTACGAGTTGGAAACATAAGCGTTCCGGACACAGAAGCGCACAAAAACGTCTCGCCCACCCCGCAAGCTCCGCTTTCCGTATGGAAAGAGGAACGCGCGGGGTGGGCGGGACGTGGCAAATGCGGAACGGCTGATGCGCTACGCGATTGTGCGTCTGACGGCACTGTCCCAACCAGCTAGCAACTCTTCGGCACGCGCAGCGTCCATCTGTGGCTCAAAAACGTCGTCGCTGTCTCGCAGTGCGCGGAGCTCATCGGTGCCCGACCAGTATCCGCACGCGAGACCGGCAAGGTAGGCGGCACCGAGTGCTGTGGTCTCGACGTTTTGCGGGCGATGGAGTGTGCGACGGCTCACGTCAGCCTGGAACTGCATGAGCAGGTCATTTGCCGATGCGCCGCCGTCCACGTTGAGCACCTCGATCGCACGTCCCGCGTCGGCCTCCATGGCCCGTACGAGGTCACACACCTGATAGGCGATTGACTCGAGTCCCGCTCGTACGAGATGACTGCGATTTGTCCCGCGCGTGATGCCGCAGATGGTGCCACGCGCGTCGGCCTCCCACCACGGGGCTCCCAGTCCGGTGAAGGCGGGCACTACGTACACCCCACCCGTGTCGGGCACCTCGCGTGCGAGCGTCTCGCTTTCGGCCGCGGTACGGATGAGTCCCAACTCGTCGCGTAGCCACTGGATGACGGCGCCACCGACAAAGACCGATCCCTCGAGGGCGTATTCCGTGTGGCCCACACCAGGCGCACTCGCGGCAATCGTCGTGACGAGCTTGTTAGCCGATGCGATAGCATCTCCACCCGTGTGCATGAGTAGGAAGCAACCCGTCCCGTAGGTGTTCTTTGCCTGTCCGGGGGCAAAGCAGCATTGGCCAAAGAGCGAGGACTGCTGGTCGCCCGCCACGCCGCAGATGGGCACACCGGCAGGTACGCCCGGATAGCTAGTCTCGCCGAAGCTTCCCGACGATGGCCTGACCTCGGGCATCATGGAAGCGGGCACGCCAAAGAGCTCAAGCAGCTCTTCGTCCCAGCAGTTCTCATGGATGTTGTAAAGCATCGTGCGGCATGCGTTCGTGGGGTCGGTGGCGTGTACGAGTCCGCCCGTGAGCACCCACACGAGGTAGGCGTCCACGGTGCCAAAGAGCAGCTCGCCAGCCTCGGCTCGCTCACGCGCGCCTGAAACGTTGTCGAGCAGCCAGCGTATCTTGCTTGCCGAGAAGTAGGCGTCGGGCAAAAGGCCCGTCTTTGCGCGGATTCGCTCGGCAATCGCTGGGTCGCCGCAGAGCTCCTGCACGAGCTGAGCGGTTCGTCGGCACTGCCACACGATTGCGTTTGCGATAGGTTGGCCCGTGGAGGGATCCCACACGATGGTGGTCTCGCGTTGGTTGTCAATGCCGATGCCGGCGATATCGTCTGGGCTGAGATTATGGCGTGCGACCAGCTCCGCGAGCGAACCGAGTTGGGAAAAAAGAATCTCTTGGGGGTTGTGTTCCACCCAGCCCGGCTTCGGATAGAGCTGCGTGAAGGGCCTCTGAACGGCATCCACCATAGCACCCGCTCGATCTACGAGTACCGCCCGTGATGATGTGGTTCCCTGGTCGAGAGCGATGACGTACTTCTTGTTGCTCATATCCGTTCCTCCATCCAACTGAGCACGTCGTCGTAGACGCGCTGATGGTCCGTCTCGTTTAGTATCTCATGGCGCAAATGCTCGTAGATGGTGCAGGCCACATCAGTGCTCCCCGCTTCGTGTGCCATCTGGGCAGCCGTCTGGACCCCTTTACCCATATCGCCTACCGGGTCACCATCACCTGCGATGAAGAGAAGCGGTAGGTCGTGCGGTACCCGCGCACAGCACTTGGGCGAGCATACCTCACGCGTGAGCGCAGTGAGGGTCGCGTTGCCGCCCGCAGAGAAGGCAAAGCCACAGCCTTCGTCAGCGATGTAGGCGTCCACGTTCGCCTCGTCGTACGAGAGCCAGTCGAGCGGAGTTCGAGGATTCTCGATGGCCTTGGAATAGGCACCGATGGAGAGGTTGCCAAGCAGATTGCTGACGTACGACTCTCCGCGTACACGTGCGATGAGGTGTGCGAGTGCGTTGCCACCTGCTGACATGGCTGGCGCGATATGGCCTGTCCCGCAGATGATGGCGCCCGCAAGTCCCATACCATACTCAGATATGTATGCGCGCACTACGAAGCTGCCCATGGAATGGCCAAAGAGAAAGTGGGGGAGCCCAGCATCCACGCGCCCGCGCACTAGTCCCCGCATACGCCCAACGTCTCCGACGAGCACATCGCGACCACCCTTGAGTGGCAGACATCCCCACTGAGCGTGGCTCTCAACACTCTCGCCATGACCTACATGGTCGTGTCCACACACTACGAAGCCCTGTCCTGCGAGGAAGCGCGCAAAGTCGTCGTAGCGCATGATATGCTCGGCCATGCCGTGTACAAGCTGCACAACGCCGCGCGCAGGTACATCGTCATCCGGCCACCAAAGAACACCCCTCACTTGCGTCGTTCCGTCTGTTGATGCAAATCGCACCGTCTCGGTACGAATGCCCTGCGCCATAGCAGCCTCCCTCCGCACGCGTCCTGTGATAAGACTATTCTAGTACAGCTGAGGTCTTTGCCGTGATGCGGAGCGAGCTTCCCTTGCGATGGGGCGTTATGGCTTCTGAAGGTACGCTAAGGGGGTAACAAACCCATGAAAGACGTAATCTCCTGCGACTCAATGCACCGCGACAACATGGACAGAAGCGGATTTGTGGGGTAGCATGTCCGTGTATGCGCCGCGAGGAAGAGGGGGTCAACGCATGAAGTGCCCAAGGTGCCAGACCGAGTTCTTTGATCGGTCGAGGTTCTGCCCTGTATGTGGCTACAATGTCGAGGATTTGGTCGAAGAAGACCTGTTTGAGGAATCCGTAGTCGAAGACGATGCCTCTGACGAGGTCTCAGATGAGTTTGACAACGAGCTAGAATCTCCCGAAGAATCCGAGCCCGATGTCGAGCCTGAATTCGTCGCCGCTATTGCGGATGGAACAGAGGAGACCGCCGAGGCTGTCGAAGCCGACGATGCCACCGAGGCTGATGAGACTGTCGAAGCCGCCGAGGTTGAGGACGCTCTCAAGGGCGAGGACGAAGAGACGCTAGAGCCCGAGCCTGTGGAAGCCCCCAAGCCGACACCTGCGGCACCCATGCCCGAGCCAGCGCCTGCCGCAAAGCCAGATGTTCGGACTGAAGCGAGGCCGACGGAGCGACGTGAGTCATCTGCTCGTCCGGCTCGCACTAGCGCGACCGACTCGCCGGACATGTCGGACGATTACAGTCGCGCATCCGCCTACGAGCGCGGCGGTATACGCGCCCTGATAAGGCGTTGGCGCACGGTGCTGATTGCCGTCGTGTGCGTGCTGGCGCTCGTCTTGGCGGGTGTTTCTTCGGTCAGATGGAACAAGGGCCAGAAAGAAGCCGACGAGGCTGCCGCCGCCGCTGATGCGAGGGAGGCTGACATTCGTACACCAGTCGAGATTGGTGTAGGAATAGATCTCGCAGGTTATGATGAGGCTCACATGACGCCGGTGCCATTCCGAGTGGTCGGTTCTGCTGTCACAGGCGAAAAAGTTGACGAGTTCGTGACAATCCAACACCCAAACGTCGACACGCTCTCCTTGCTCAAGGGCACGTATATCGTCTCGCTTGGAGGTCCGGTGCTCTCTGACATGGGTGACCTGTTTGAGGGGACCGTCGATTCCTTCTCGCTTGCCATCCTCGATGATGGGATTTCGGTTAACAGCAAGCAAATTGAGCCGGGAGATGCCCAGCCTCTTCGCTTCGTGTTCACACGGATTGAGCCACAGAACATCACCGACGGGCTGCTTGATATGGCTCGGACGTGGATGCTCAAGGCCGAGATCGTCAACTACCAGGCATATATCGACGCCGTTACCGGCAAGCGCCAGGAAGCCATTGATCGATTTGCGGCCGAGAAGGCTGCGAAGGAAGAAGCCGAGCGTAAGGCTGCTGAGGAGGCGGAGGAAGAGCAAAAGAAGAAGCAGGAGGAGGCAGAGAAGAAGAACGGGACTGACGCCAACGCCAATGGTACGACCGTCAGATACGACGCCTACGGCAACCCGATCAGCTCTTCTAGCTCGCAGGAGGTCGAGTACGACGCCTACGGCAACCCGATCAGCTCTTCTAGCTCGCAGGTCGAGTACGACGCGTACGGCAACCCGATCAGCTCTTCGGATTCCAGCAGCGGGTATGGCTCCTATGACAACTCTTACGGCTACGATTACGACTACACATACTGACCGGTCAAGCCGTAGGGGGAGGTAGTAACAAAGCGATTCGCTGAACTGGCACTTCGTACGCTTCTGGTGCGTGTGGGCGACATCATTGCGATAAGAAAGGCTGAATAACCGCTAAGCGTTTGTGATGCTTAGTGCAAGAATCTCATTCCTTTGAATCAACCTTAGCGATAATCGCGTATGATGTTACGTCACGCAAGCGAAGTGCATGCTCCCATCTAGGTTGATCGTGCCTTGTGGGGGCTTGAGACAGAACGAGAGGTCGGAGAGCACACGTGACGCAGAGCATATACGACGCGGATACCAATGCAGAGCATGAAGGCGCGGCATCCAAACCGAATACCAGCGCGAACACGGGCTTAACGGATGAGGGCGCAACACTGAGAGATGAGGAGTCAGACGAATCGTCGTGGCTCTTGCTCTCGCATTCCGCAGACGCCCGTCTGCCGCGCTACGTGCCCGTCGTGGACGAAGACGAGTTGGATGGCAACTATCCCAAGACACAAGGTGGGGACGTGGTCGTGCGAGGCCCTATCGAGTATGATTCAAAGGCCGAGCTTGACCTGTTTGACGCTGTGGATGACATCGATGGGAACGTACCGGACGCGTTGCCAGAGGAGTCCGTTCGCAGCGTGGATCCGATGCGGCTACCGACGTTCGAGGCGACAGATGATGGCGGCGAGACGCATTACAGTGAGCCGCCTAACCCTTATCTCTTGGATGATGCCGACGAGAGGGAGAATCCCTATGTACTTGCCATGGAGAGAGGCGGGTCATCAGAGGCGAAGACGTCAGACAACACCTCATCGGAGAAGCCGAAGGCTCGTAGGGGCCGGAAGCTCTGGAGGGGCATATTCGAGCAAGTGTGGCTTGACGTAGAGTATGAGATTCTTCACAAGAAGCGTCCCGAAATAGAGGAATCTGGAGAGGCTGACCAACCAAATGAAGCCGATGGGTTGGTAGAGGAAACCGAACAGGTCGAAGAGGATGTCAGTGCGGATGTCAGTACCGAAGAGTACGACGAGTACCCCGAGGAGCCTGAGCAGCCCGAGCAGACCTATGACCTTGAGGGCTACGACGAGTCCGAGGAGCCAGATCAGCCCGAGGAATACCAAGACTATTCTGAGGAGGATCTTCTTCAGGATGACTACCTTGAAGAGGAGAACAACTTCGAGGACGACGAATACGTAGAGGATGACGCCTACCTGGTGGATGATGAGGCGGAGGCCGCAGACCCTGAGAGTGTCGAAGAACTGACGGACGATACGCTCGAGCGGCAGGATGAGTCCGAAGTCTTCGAGGAGACATCGAGTGGGGATGAGCTAGATGCTGCCGCGAATGCCGGAACCGCAAAGGAGGCTCGTAAGCGCATAGAGCCCCCGGTGAAGGTCATCACAATCTATAAAGGTGCGGTTGGAGCTGCTGACAAGGTCAAGGAGTTCGTGTCCGTCAGGCGTGCTCGAATCATCGTCATCGCCACAGCGACCCTAATCATCCTTATCATCATCTACGTTGCAGGTATCGCACGTCTCACAGGGGCCTTCCTTCCAAACACGCATATTGGAGATTGTGACATCTCGGGGATGACAGAGCATCAGGCAGAGGCGGCACTCACAGCCCGCACAAAGAGCTATGCCCTCACCGTCTCGGTGGGCGACTTCTCGACGACCGTGGACGGCGCTAGTGTCTCTCTGGATCGTGATGAGGCACGCATCGCGAAGGAAGCCTACGAGAAGCAAACCGTTGCAGCACTATCCGATGAACAACGGACGGAGCTCATGAAGCAGTTTATCTGGGTCAGGCACCTGAAATACGGGGCTGCCATCTCGGTCTGTTGCAAGCTGATCAAGCGTGAATTCTGGGCAAAATACCAGTTCCTGTTCGATAAGAATCTCGCCATTGGCGAAGACCGTATATTCTTCTATTCCATGATGCAAAAGGCGGGAACGGTATCGTACCTGAACGAGTGCGGCTACTTTTATAGGCAGGATCCGTCTTCGGCGACGCACCGTTACCAGGCCGGCGGGCTCCCTTACCTTATCCGCTACCTGAACGCCTTCGATCGGGATTTCTTTGCGGCAAATCGAGCGCTTTTTGGCCGTGAGGCCTACCGCCTGCTGACTGTGAGCTGGGGCTTAACTTATATGAACGACCAGAATCCGGATTCGTACTGGACCAGGATGAAACGGCTGTCAGGCGAAGTCCGGAAGGATTATTTCCGGGAGTATATGCGGAAAGTGGAGTGCGCAAGGCTCTCGTTGTGGAAGAAAATAGAGATTGCGCTACTCCGTCATGGGATTACATTGACCTTGTGGATTCGGGGCCTGGCAAAAAATTGCTAATATGATTTCGATGAACAAGATTGCATTTGGTATTCTGGCGTTTTCTGCCGCTGCGTTCGCCTACCTTCCCGGTGAATCGCGTTTTGTCTCGTTGGAAGGGGATCACGGGCTTTTCGGAAACCCGGCGGGCCTCGCTGCATTTGATTCGTGGGGCGCCTTGGTCGACTACCAGTACGATGACGGGATTTCGGCCATCCGCACGGGAGGCAATTTAGAACATTGGGGCGCGTCTTTCGACTACCGCCAAGACGGTAACGGTTTTGACGAAACACGATGGAATTTGGTACACTCGGTTGACCTCCTGAACCGCTACGTGTTCATGGGTAGCC
>ONMP01000057.1 GCA_900318935.1 uncultured Actinomycetes bacterium | reverse complement strand
TGCAGCCGCTGAGGTAGCAGTTGCCGTAGTTCTTGATCGTGACGCGGAAGCTGCCCGTGCTGCCGGCGAAGACGCCCGCGCGTATCGGCACGTTGGTCAACACCACGGCGCACCTGAGGTTCGGCACCGCCGTGTACCAGAGGTTCGCGGCGTGGTAGATGGGCAGCCCCTCGGCGTCGGTCTGGGTCGGCTCGACGAGGTCGATGCTCAGCACCTCGAGCGGGGAGCGCTCCTCCTGCGTCTGCACCACGATGAGGTCCCTCATGCGGTGCTCCACGTCGGCGGCCACGAACGGCTCGGAGAAGACCAGCTCGCCGTCGCGCTCGCGGATGCGCATGGCCATGATCTGGTAGCACGGGACGTCGTCGTTGGGCTCGTAGTTGAGGTTCACGTCTTGGTTCTGGGCATCGTACTCGTCGCCGTAGATGCCGCCCTCGTCACCTTCCCTGCCCTGCGGCCAGAAGATGAAGCCGCCGTTGGCGTTCACGCCGAACTTGCGCACGCCGAAGTTCTCGGGGCCGATGCGCTCGCTCTCGATGCCGGTGACCTTGCCGTCCGCGTCCTTCTTCCACCAGACCTTGCGGAGTTCGCCGCCCTCCCTGCGCCGGTCCTCGCCGACCTGGTCCTCGGTGGTCCACCCCGCGAGGAAGCAGTCCATCCTGGGCCAGGGCAGGAACTGAGCGTCGGCCTCCCCTGCGTAGTCAATCGACCTGAAAAAGCCCGTCGACTCGTTGATGTCCAGCGCGTAGTAGTATGACTTCCAGAATGAGCGCAGGGTGAGGCCGTAGTAGCCGCCAATCTTTGGCAAGAGCCTGAGCTCGTAGACCGTGGGCACGTCGCCCTTGTTACCCATCTCTTTCCGGATAGCAGGTGCGCTCGGAACCTTCGCTTTGCCGGTCTTGATATCAATGACGAAGAACCCGCCGCCCACGTGTACGGCCCCATCTGCGTCGGACAGCACGTTCTCATGAGTCTTCGACCGGCGGTCGAGGTAGCAGACGAGCAGATATCTGCTGTCCTCGTCGGGCACGCGAACACAGCTCACGCTGAAGACGCTGTGGTACGGGTACTCAGCGTCGTTGTCCAGGAACTGGTTCGCAGGGGTCGAGTACTGCGCGAACGAGGCGCGGTCGCCCAGGTGGTAGTTCACCAGGTCGTTGATGCTCACGCTGAGGTAGGTGAGCAGTAGGTCGCTGGCGATGCTGCTGGCACTCGTGGCGTCGCCCTGGGCGCGCTTGCCCGACAGGATGACGAAGTGGACGTAGTGCCAGTAGTCGCCGTCCTTGCCACCGAGCTCGGGCGGTATCCTCGTGGAGCTCCAGGTCACGTCGAAGTCGTAGTCGTAGAGGCTGTCGTGGGACTCGAAGCCCGGTATGGGCTTGCCCTCCTCGTCCGTGATGTCGAAGTCGAGCATCTGGCGGGTCTGGAATGCCTCGAGGGGGTAGCCCTTCACGCTGAGGATCTCCATAATGATCCTCGTACGTTGCTCACCGTTGACAGAGACTGACGCAATGCGGAAGGCGCAGGTGAGGTTGCCACTGCCTCTCTCGTCCGATATAGGAACGTTGATGACCTTGACCCTGGGATCGGCAAAGATGTCTGTCGCCAGCTTCTTGTCCGAGGACGGCCTCACGCCACCCTCGCGACCGAGGCCGGCTACCTGCGGCTCGGGCAGACCGGAGTCTGCCAGGGCGGCAAGACCCTCCGACGCAGCACGCGTGAACTCGTAGTTCACGGAGCGAGTATGGCGAATGGCACGACGCGTCTGCGCCTGCTGGACCTCCTGCGCCGGTTGATCCTTGGCGGCAGGCTGATCCGCCTGTCCCGCCAACACATCCGTGGCAGCCGTGTCCGCAGGTTCCGCACCTTCAGGTGCCGTCTGTGCGGTGGTCTCAGCCGCATGTTCGGTCTTCGGTGTCTCTTCCTGCGCCGAGCTACCCGTGACCGCTGCAACGAAGCCTGCGACCGCATCGAGCACAGAACCATCCTCAGCAGGTTGCTCCTCGGTTGGGGCATCAGCCTGTGCGCTCAGGCCTTCCTCGGCCGAAGCCGCATCCTGCGCGCCAGTCTGGGCCGCATTCGTCATTTCTTCGGTCGGCGCATCAGCACCCTGTGGTGCTTCTGATGCATCTGTGCTCGTGCCATCAGCTGTAGACGCCACGCCCGTCGAGTCAGTTGGGGCTTGTGCCTCCGCGCCGGCAACTACATTCTGACCTTCGCCCTGCTCCTCGTTGGGCGTATTCTGCGATTCGTTCGTCTGCGCATCCTCAGTGGGCTGCTCCTCGACAGGCTGCCGTTGCTCCTCGGCCGGCTGCTGTTCGGCATTCCGCCGCTCCTCGGCCTGCGCCCGCAGGGCTTGGTCCCGTCCCTCGGCATCTGCGATACGATACACGGAATAGGTAATCGCAGTACCATCGTCTAGCACGCCCACGACGTCAGCCTCGCGCACGGATCCCCACCCGTCTGGCTGTGCATCCGCCTGTGCAGCAAAATTCTTTGTGCCCTTCGCCTCATCGGTGGATTCGAGCATCGACTGGGTGATGACGTTCATCGAGTTTGCCAGGTCCGTGAGGTTGCGATCCGCTGCGGGGCCGAGTCCCATACCCTCCAGGTCAGTCTGTCCCCCGGACTTCTTCCAGCGGTTGTACCACTCGCGATACCCAAAGTCCACGAGCGGATAGGTCTTCGTGACGAGGAAGAGGTGAATCACGATAGTGATCTCAGCGCCGAACGACACAATGACTTGCGGGCACGGGTGTGTCTTCGTGTCGAGCTCCCCGCGGTATGTGAAGCCGATGTAAAGCGTAAAGGTGCACTTGGCCATGATCGACACGGATGCCACGCCGCGAATGCCCACGCCCAAGCTAAAGAACGGTGAGAGGCTCACGGTGACGGTAAGACCGGTATTGGTGTAGTCGAACTTCCAGTTGCCAAAGTCAAGCAGCGCCCTGGACCAGTCCATGAGATCTCCGGTGCGCTCCTTCTTTGAGTACATGCCGCAGCCAAGGAATACGGCGAAGCTACCCTCAAGACCCGCGCTCACGACGAGGGGGATGCCGAAGGCTACGAACTGCTCCGCCACGGACGCGGAAAGGTTGATCATGACCTGCCCACCAAGGCTTCCGCGGAAGGTGCCTGTGTCCCAGTCATACGAGGCAGCCGCCACAAGCTGTAAGCCACCCGTACACTCGATGTTGGGGAAGAACTTGCCGTGACCAAACATCTTTGACTTTGCGCCTGCGCGCGAGTACACGGACTTTACCCCCGAGTACGCCTTACCTGCCTCCTCAAAGAAGTCCTTGGCCTGCGATTTCGCATCCCCCATCGGCCAGCTATGCCATCCGTCGCTCGGGGGATCACCAGAGTACTTGTATCCCCACGACGAGGGGAATCCGTGATAATCTTCCTCGTCCTCTTCGTCATCGTCCTCGTCCCTGTTGTACCCTAGCTTTACCGTAAGCTGGAAGGTTCCAAAGGGGTTGAGGGAAACGTTGATGGGGTAGGACGGAGTCCATGCCGTCGCCAATTCTCCCCCACCGATGATAGGCAGGAAGTCGGGTAGGGTCAGACCCAGTTTGCAGTCGGTCTCGGAGAAGTCAAAGGGCTCGAGCTCGTCGTCCTCTCCTGTCGTCGTACTGTCCACCACACCCTCGGCTACGCCGAAGTGCAGGTTGACGCACTTGGTCTTGCCACCCTGCGTCACGTCAAGGACTACCTTGCATCCAATGGGCAGGTAGTCAGCGTGACCCTTCTGGAGGAACTTGCCCTCGAACACGACGCTTGCGGCACCATCCTGAGGAACCACTCGGACGGACTTGCGCGGACGTGCGCCTTTTTCCTGCACCCTAAGCGCAACCGTTGTCTCTTGGGCTTCCAAGCCCCGCAGCTCAATTGAGAATACGTGTGTCTTGTCATTCAGTCCAGTCGCGATGAAGTCGTTGTTTGTATAGAGGACATCCCAGTCGTCGAAGGTGACCCTGAGGGGATACATCTGGTTCTCACGCAATCTCGTCGGAATGATGTGGGCCACACCGCCTATGAAGCGCATGAGGCCCGTCGAGAACTTGCGGAAGCCGTCGTTGAGGGGATCAACCTCGATGGAGCCGTAGAAGCGATACTCGCTGAGCTTCGTACGGTCCTCTTTCTTGCCACAGCGCGCAAGCTCTGTGACGTCGAGCGACACCATGCCGTACTCGTCGGTGTAGCCCTCCACGACCTTGTCGTTCTCCGACGAGACGATGCGCACGTATGCGCCCTCGACGACCGTCTCGGCCCTCGTGGACATGTCGGCCACCTGAATGCCCACCTCGTTGGGCTTGAGCTTCACGACCTTTATGATGGACGTACCCGCACTGCCCGCGTCCTGCTCGAGCGATTCGGACCAGTCGTCCTCCTCGGCAAGCGCCGTGACGGGATAGACCATCATGCCCGGTATCGTGGAGATGAGGCCAGCCGCCAGCTGCATGAAGCCGCGACGAGTGACTCCCTCCCGCACCAATTCCTTGAATTCCATACACAACTCCCCTCAGCCTGAAAAGCACCGAATATTCATAGTGTACCAGCGACCACACGGCCATACTGCAAGTATTTTGAAAGTCTGTGTTTTTATTTCGGTAAAGAGTAGACCAGCGCGGCCTAGCGTTTTGAAAGTCGGTGTTTTTATTTCGGTAAAGAGGAGACCGGCGGTCTAGCGCATGCCTGCACCAAACTGCACCGGTCTCCTTTTGACCGACCTGCTTGCCAGAGTTGCTCCTCGCAAGCCAGGACCCACCTCGTGGTACCTACGGAACGCTCATGCCCGGTTCTACTTACCGACCTCATCCTCATTCATGGGGCCGACAGTCATCGTGCCCGTGGTTCCGTCCTCGTTGCAGGTCACACCAATCGAGTACGAGCCGGGTTCAAGCTCATGCGTGGATGTTGCGTGACCGCTCTCCTCCTCTTCAAGCACGAGCTCGCCATCACCGTCAAGAAGCCTGACCTGCAGGCTGCCTTTTTCCAGCTCGGAACTTATCACGAGGACCTGTCCATCCTTGATATCGATGCCACCTCCAAGGGAAGCGACAGCCGAACCCTTCCCCGCATCATCTGCCTTGTATACGTATGCGCCGGTGGCATCATCAATTTCGTTCGAAAGCGAGCCTCTGCCCGCACAGCCACCGAAAGCCACGACGCAGACCAACAGCGCCAATGTCAGGATTATCCTCTTTGCCTTTGACACTTCTCTTCCTTTCTCGTGTTGCCGAGTACGCAAGCTCGGCAAGTTTCTACAGTTTTTTCTATGCTCAAGACTAGCTGAGGCCAGGGTATGCGGCATGCGCGAAGTCAGCGGCGGAGTCCTCGTCGAGGGACCAAGAGCCTTCCACCATGTGAAACTTGAGGTCGACATCAGTCTCTTTGAGCTTCTTGCATGAGTCAATGTGCTTGTAGAGCACGTCGATGAGCTCAGACCACAGCTCGTCGTCAGTGCCTTCGCGGTAGAGCTCTCCGATGGATGCGACCTTGTCGGCATCCTCGCCAAACTCCGCATACGCATCCTCAAGTGCCTGCCCCAAATCGACGTTGGAGACATGTACCGTAGCAGTCGCCTTACCGCCCTTCCCCACCTTGGCGCCCTTGACTTCACACTTGAGTCGCGCAAGCAGATGCTCGTCAAGGTCTGTCGTTGGGGCGATGTCATCTATCGCTTCCTCGGTCGCATCGAGGATGGCCTTCTCATCGAGCTCGGTAGAGGGCGGCTCACTGACTCGAGGCGAAGTCTGCCCGCATCCCGCAAGCGCCACGACAAGCAGCAAGACGCACAGGGCGATACGCAAGGCACCACTCGCCCCGCATAGAGCCGAGTGGTGCCTTTCATGTACAGACATGGGTGCGAAGTCAACCATTACACGTCGTTGAAGACCGACTCCACCAAGTTGCGCAGGAACTTCTCGCGCGCCTGACGGCCACGGGCGAGCTCGGCTGCAGCGACGACCGGAACCCAATGCATGATGAGCTGCTTGGGAGTGTCGCTCATCTTTGAGTAGAGATCGAGGTAGAGATCGGCACGCTCGGGGTGCTTGACCTGCAACAAGAGGTAGGTCTGCGCTGCATCGACCTCGGGCACGCCAGCCGTCACGTGGGCCCAGTCACACACGTAAGGGTCGGTGCCGTCATCGGGGATGATGATGTTTGACGCGACGAAGTCGCCGTGGCAGACCTTGGTGCCACCCTTGAGACCATCGAGACGCATCTGCAGGTCATAGCGCACAGAAGGGTCAATCATCTTGCAAGAGTTGATCATGCGACGGAGCTTGTCCTTCTGACGGTTGAGCAGAGGCGCGTCGGCGGTCTGGATGTCAATCTGGAGCTGAGCGAACTGCTCGAGGTAATCCGAGAGATTGTCAGGGTCATCCTGGATGATCTGCTCAAGGGTCTGGCCAGGAACGAACTTGAGGGCGAGGGCCCAGCTGCCCTCCCACTCGCCGTCCTTGATCTGGCTCACCTCGAGGACGCGGGGCACGCGCCCGCCAGCCTCTGCCACGCGAGCGTCGTTGAGCGCCTCGTTAAAGACGTCGGAGCCGGGCTTCTGCTCGTTGAAAACCTTGACGAGACGGTTGCCGTCCTGATAGACGACCTTGTTGTTGCGACGCTCGAGCTCGACCTTGCTGTTTGAGAGAATCATGCTTCCTTACCTCCTAGTACTCGTAGCTCGTGGCGGGACGATTGTAGTAGGCGTCCAGATACAGCTCGCGTATCTCGGAGATGAGAGGATAGCGCGGGTTTGCACCGGTGCATTGGTCGTTGAAAGCCTGCTCGCTCATCTCATCAAGGGTGTCGAGGAAGTACTGCTCGTCCACACCGAAGTCCTTGATTGTCGGCTTCACACCCACATGAGCCTTGAGATCCTCAATGGCCTGGATGAAGTTCTCGAAGACCTCGTCATCCGTCGCACCTTCGATGCCGCAGGCACGACCGAACTCTGCGTAGCGCGCCTTTGCGTGGGGGTACTGATACTGGGGGAAGGTGCCCATCTTGGTCGGAATCTCGGCCGCGTTGTAGCGCATGACACGGGTCAGAATCACCGCATTGGCCCAGCCATGCGGAATGTGATGGTAAGCGCCGAGCTTGTGGGCCATGGAGTGATTGACTCCGAGGAAGGCATTTGCGAAAGCCATGCCGGCCAGACAGCTCGCGTTGGCCATGTGATCGCGGGCCTCGAGGTCGTCGGGGTCGTCGTAGGCGCGGGCCAGGTACTCCATCACGAGCTTGCCCGCCTTGAGGGCGAGACTGTCGGTGAAGTCAGAGGCCATGATGCTCACGTAGGCCTCAAGCGAATGGGTGAGCACGTCCACGCCAGACGCGGAGGTGAGGCCCTTGGGCTGGGACATCATGTTGTTCGTGTCAACGATGGCCATGTTTGGCAGGAGCGCATAGTCGGCAAGCGGCCACTTGATGCCCGTCTCGGCATCGGTGATGATGGCGAACGGCGTGACCTCCGAGCCCGTGCCAGAGCTTGTCGGAATGGCGACGAAGTAGCATTTCATCCCGAGCGGCGGGAAGGTGTAGACGCGCTTGCGGATGTCCATGAAGTCCATGGCCATGTCCTCGAACTTCGCCTCGGGATGCTCGTACATGAGCCACATGATCTTTGCCGCGTCCATGGCCGAGCCACCACCGACCGCGATGATGGTGTCAGGCTCGAACGACGAGAGCTGAGCGACGCCGCGCTGAGCGCATTGCAGCGTGGGGTCGGGTTCCACGTCGTAGAAGCAGGCGTGGGCGATGCCCATCTGGTCGAGCTTGGCCTCGATCTGCTTGGTGAAACCGCTCTTGTAGAGGAAGCTGTCTGTGACGATGAAGGCGCGCTTCTTGCCCATGATCGTGCCGAGCTCGTCGAGGGCAACCGGCATGCAGCCACGCTTGAAGTAGACCTTTTCGGGAACGCGGAACCAGAGCATGTTTTCCCGCCTCTCTGCGACCGTCTTGACATTGAGCAAATGCATGGGGCCGACATTGCCCGAGACCGAATTGCCACCCCAAGAGCCACAACCGAGCGTGAGAGACGGCGCGAGCTCGAAATTGTAGAGGTCACCGATGCCACCCTGGCTGGAAGGGGTGTTGACGAGGATACGGCAGGTCTTCATGGCCGCGGCATGACGAGCGAGCTTGTCTGTCTCCGCAGGGTCAATGTAGATCGAACTCGTGTGGCCGTAGCCACCATCTGCGACGAGGCGAGCGGCCTTGGCGAGGGCATCATCGAAGTCCTCTGCAAGATACATGCCAAGGACTGGGCTCAGCTTCTCGTGGGCCATTTCCTCGGAGGGGTCGACCGAGGTGACCTCACCGATGAGGACCTTGGTGTGTTCGGGCACCTCGACGCCCGCAATCTCAGCGATGTGGTGAGCGGTCTGGCCGACGATACGCGCGTTGACGGAGCCGTTGACGATGACGGTCTTGCGCACGGCGTCGAGCTCCTTGCCCTTGAGGAAGTAACATCCACGACGCTCGAACTCGGCCCTAGCCTCGGCGTACGCCTCCTCTCCCACGACGGTGACGGACTGCTCGGAGGCACAGATCATGCCGTTGTCGAAGGTCTTTGAGTGGATTATGGAGTTCACAGCCATGCGAATGTCTGCTGTGTCATCGATGATGACGGGGGTGTTGCCGGGGCCGACGCCGAGGGCCGGTTTGCCGGAACTGTAGGCGGCCGTCACCATGCCAGGGCCACCTGTCGCAAGGATGATGTCAGACTCGCGCATGAGGGTATTGGTCATCTCAAGCGAGGGAACGTCAATCCAACCGATGATGCCTGCCGGGCAACCCGCCGCCTCGGCCGCATCGCGGATGAGGCGCGCAGCCTCGATGGTGCAGCCCTTGGCACGCGGATGCGGACTGATGATGATGGCATTGCGCGTCTTGAGTGCGATGAGGCACTTAAAGATGGCCGTAGAGGTGGGGTTAGTCGTCGGTATGACGGCCGCCACGATACCCATGGGCTCGGCAATCTTCTTGATGCCCGCGACCGGATCCTCAGAGATGACGCCGCAGGTCTGGGTGCTACGGTACTTGTTGTAGATGTACTCGGAGGCATAGTGATTCTTTATCACCTTGTCCTCGACCACACCCATGCCCGTCTCCTCGACGGCCATCTTTGCGAGGGGGATGCGCGCCTTGTTTGCGGCCATGGCGGCCTCGTAGAAGATGGTGTCCACCTGCTCCTGCGAGAACGTGGCGAACTCCGCCTGCGCGGCCCGCATCCGCCCGATGAGGGCCCTCAGGTCGTCAACGCTGGCGATGACCTGCTCCTGATCTGCCATTGCTCCTCCTTATTCGAACGAACGAACAATCGAAATAATAATGTATTGTGAACTCTATGTGGCGACCGTCGAAGCGTTCGCGTGCGTTTTTCACATGACTACTGCGTCAGTGCCCTGTATGCCATAGCCTTTTCATAATACTGATAGAGTGATGCCATGGCGTTTTTCGCATCGTTTTCATCGCTGTTGGTTAGGACTGCATTCGCGTAGGACAGCGCCGAAACACTTACCTTGCACTCCCCGTCCGCCGTTATGCTGATGTCATTCATATCGGCCAGCTTATGTGCCGACAACCCCTCGATATCGAAGACATACTTTCCGCCGCGTTGCTCTGGCACAAATGCCTCCCCACCCTGCACTGTCACTTCAGGCGTGCCTTCAAATCCACCCTTTGTCATAAAGGAGATTCTCATGACTGTGCTAGAGTCGAGCTTCAAGGAGCAAGACACCTTGTCAATTGCTGAATCGCCCAAACTCACGGCAGCCTTGTACGTGTCCGTAAGGCTTGCCAGCTCCTCAAAGTCATATTCGGCGGTATCAGGATCCGGCATCGGCGCATACTTGTCTTCCAAGTTGTTTATGCGATTCAGGTATTTCTGGCAATAGTACCCATAGTCCCCTATCGCACTCGCCAGTTCGACAACCTCGCTTGCAAACTGAGAAGAGTTGTCCTTAATAATGGCCAGGTAGTCCGCAACGGAAACGGTAGCTTCAATCGTCTCGGCGTTATCCTCTCCGTAATGAAAGACAGCCGTTATATCCTCCGCCATCTGCAGGGAATTCACATAGCAGGTGAATCCGTAGGCAACCTGTTCGCTATCCATGAACGTCACATCCAAGGGGACATCCGTTACCTTCCCGTTCACAAAGAATGCCATGTAGCTGTCCTCATACTCGGCAATGTCGCCGGGCAGATTCACGAAGACATTCACCCCGATCTGACCGCTCAATACCAGCGACTGGGATGCAAAGGAGGGGGTTGTCGATACCGGCTCCTCAGCGTGAAGCTCGGCAGCCGTGCTTGCGTAGGTAGCCGCCATCATCAACGGGCCCACGCCCTTCGCCTCGTTCGTTTTGTACTCTTTGGTGAGGTATCCTTCCGGCGCCGTCTCGACACCGGACGAGATATAGACATTGTGCAGCCCATTTTCGTCCAAATAGTTCATGACCGTGCCGTTGAATGCACGAAGCCCCGCTTCACCGTAGGTGTCGTCCACATATCCTTCCACGTAGGACTTCATCATGGCGTAGGCGATGAGGGCGGTGCCGGATGTTTCAAGCTCATTGCCGCTCACGCTGCCGCGAAGCTCCGGCCCGTAATTGATGACGTTGTACCACATCCCGGTTGCGACGTCCTGATATTCCATCATGCCGTCGAAGAGGCGTTTTTCGATCCCTACAAGACTGCTCCTTCCTTCTTCGTACTCGTCGGGGAGCATGCCTATGACGTCGGCGAGGGCGGCCGCGTACCAGCCAACTGCGCGGAGCCAATACTGCCCGCTGAGGCCGGCCTCAGGTCCCCAGCCATGACTATACAGATGCGTTTCCGGAACATAGAGGTTCTCGCCTATCCACGCCATTCGGCCTATCACCTCGCTGTAGATTTCGTCGGATGAAATTCCGGTGTCGGTACCGGTGTAATTCTGGAAGTCGGAAACGGTCAGGGTGCCGTCGTCGATGGCGCGCGCGAGCTCCATGAGGAATGGCTGAGCCATATAGAGGCCGTCGAGGGCAACCTGATAGGCCTCCCAGTTTTCGTTTTTCATCTTGTGCTTGAAGTTACCGTCTGTCCCCTCGACTTGCTCGTGGTTTTGCAGAAGGAAGTATATGTAGTCGATCATCTTGCGGTATTTTTCGGCAGATCCGCTTGAGGTTGTCGGGTCGCGAAGCAGGTCAAAAAGGGCGCGGGCCGGCGGAATCGAGTCGAGCTCGTTCTCCCTATAGTAGTTGTCGCTTGCGCCGTAGCTGTTGACCGTGCCCTGGGTTGTGATATTTGCGCCGTAGAAGGCGTTTGCGTACGAAGCAAAGCCTCTCTCGTCGAGCATGAGAAAGGCGTCCATCATAATGCCGTTGTAGTAGGTCCAGCTTCTTTTCTTGCCTTCCGTATCCCAGGTAAAGCCGCCGCCTATCTTAGCCGAGTCCGAGTTCTCATCGCGAAGCTGGTAAGCCAAGTTAAACACCCGACCTACGGCGTCCTCTGTGTCGGCAACAGAAGCATTGGTTGGGCTGTATTCCGGAACTGAATCGTCTGCAAGGACGGCAGTGGGAAGTGAGCCAATCATAAGGGCGACGCAGAGAAATACGAGGATGAACCTTGCGTGGAAGCGCTTTGCGTACATGGTATTACTCCTGTCTCGAAATGCCCGACACGAAAAACCTCCTTACTATTATAGATACCACATTGCTAGGCCGTTCTACGTCTAATTGTGAGCGCAGCTGCGGCAATGGCAACGAGAAGCGCACCTGCTAGCGTGAACGTCTGAGTGCCAGGGCCGCCAGTGGAGGGAAGCTCGAAGCCAGTGGAGTTTGCAATCCGGATGATTCCGTAGCGATGGCTCGCGTCGGTCGCATGATCGCCCGTCACCATATCCACAACGCAGGGATCGTTTTCGAGAATGCTATCCCTGTAGTCGATTTCGCGCTTCTCGGTTATCGTAAACGTCGCCGGCTGCGTGAGCGTGTTGTAACCATCGGGCGCCACGATCTCGGTAAGCTGGTACGTACCCGGTACGAGGACGAACTCCTGCTTGGTCAAGGTTCCCTGATTGGCCTTTTCGACAAGACACCCGGTTCCGTCCACGGAAACCAGCTGTTTGTCAACCCAATCAGCCGGCGCAGTCTGACCGTCGGGAATCGACAGGATAAACTCTGCCCCGCCAACTCCCTCTTTTGTGAGCGAGCTGATCTTGTAGAGCGATACGGGCAGGGCATCGCGTACGTTCGCAATCTCGACACCGTAGGTCACGTTTTCGTCAATGTCGTGCGTCGTTCTCGTATCGGCGCTTGTCGTCCCACCTGATGCGACGCACGTGTACTCAGGTTCTCCCTTCACGAATACGCTTGGAACCGTTCCTTCTTCAACGCTGTACACGGCATCGACGGGTAGCCCGCTGATGACAACGGGCGTGTTTCCGCGAACGTTCACCGTTGCCACACCATCTGTAAACGTCACCTTGCTTCCCTCGACCCCAGTGGCGTCGAACGTGTGCGAGATGCCTTCGGCGGTCTGTCCAGCAGTCGCAGGCATATTCAGGTGCACTGTAAACGGGTAGTACGCGCTCTGCTCGCTTGCAAAGGGACTCGTCACGTTCTTTGTGAGCTTGAGCGAGCCGGTCTTGCGCGTATTGGTAAACGCCGAATTGCTCGATGTCGAGCTGATGGTGCCTGCGGTGCCTTGCGAAACCGTCGTGTAGTTCGCGTCGTCCAGTTCGGTGACTATGTACGTCGCGCCGGTCGGCAGGTCGTCAAAGGTCTGCGTCTGGCCGCTGTGCAGCGTAAACTCACCCACAAACATGCCGGAAACCTCATCCCTACTGAAGGTGACACCGCTGAACGTCTTTGGATTGGGCGTCGCCGTAAGTCCTCCCAACGAGACCTGGAACGTGAAGTCTTTGGACGCGTCGGCATTGACAGCACTGACAATGGTCTTCGAGACGTTGAGCGTGCCGAGCTTGCGCGCATTGGCAAACGCAAGCTGACGGGCATCTCCCTCAGTCGTCAGCGCTTGCTGGGCATTCTGCGGGTTTATCGTCGTAGTGAAGTCGTTGTTGGCAGTCTCCACCACGGTATAGGTCACACCCGCCGGCAACCCCGCGACTGTGGCAGTCTGGCCGCTCTTGAGCGTTATGGCATCGCTTTGCCCATTCGTGAATGTGACTGTACCAGTGCTCACCGCACCCGCCAGATCATTGGTTATCTCGTAGGTGTTGGCGGTCATTTCGGGTTTGACGATCCATTGGGTAGCGTTGCCTATATTCATACCCGGATTGTAGAACTGCGTCAGCTGTGCTTCCTCGTGCGGGCAGAAGGTGGCTCCGGCATCGGTAACGAACACATAGGAGCCGTATAGCGATTCGCTGTCGTCGTCAAGGATGGAGAGGTTTTGACGGGCGATCGCCGTGGTGTCTTGCCAAATACTATCAAACAATACCCGATAGACGCTGACGGTAATGTCTCCGTCGGGGTCAGACACGATGTTGAACCCTGCCGATTTGCGGACGGTCTTGACGTCTGTAGAGCGATTATTGCTCTCGAATTTGAGAACAGGTTCAATTGACATTGAGAACTTCGAAGAGTTGGTTACCGTACCCAGTTCTTCCGGTTTCTTTTGTTCGGAACTGGTTTCACCAGTCACATCTTCAAATCCGGATTCATCCTCTCTCGAAGCCCAGTCATAGATATCATTGTAGTAGTTTTTCAATGCATCCGCCGCCGATGTACCAAAGGTTTTGTCGTTTCGTGAGCCCCAGAAATCTTTCACATTGGCAGCAATAGTCTGCAGAGCGGATTGTCCTGCCTTGGAAGCTGATCTCTCGGCAT
>ONMP01000270.1 GCA_900318935.1 uncultured Actinomycetes bacterium | reverse complement strand
CGAGGACGACCTCACGGACATCTGCCTCAACCTCGACCATGACTTCTTCACCTTAGCCAGCGGAAAAGTCAACAAAGGTATGGTCTCTTTCGTGTGCCCTCGGCATTTGAGGATTCTTGGCGGGCAAGCGTCGTGGTTGTCTAGCGCAGCGCTAAGGGATTCACGCGGTGCTCGACGGCGGTGAAAGCCAAGGGCGATACGAACGCTGCGCCAAACACGGTAAAGAAGTTCTTGATGAGTTCGTACCAAGTCTCGGGGATGCCTGTGAGCAATAGGACGCGTGGCGCCAGATGTAGTATGGCAACGACCGCAATGCCCACGCCAAACCTCAGTGCCACTCGCTTCCAGCCCATCTTGGGCGTCACCTCGAAACCGATGAGATGCCGTTCGAGATACCAACCCAGCACGGCCCCCGAAAAGACGCCGGCAGACTTGAAGCAGTCAATCTGCATACTGAAGGGGTCTACAAGCAGCGCGCCAGATGCGTCATAGTCCAAAGGATAGGGCTTGAGTGCGATGTAGGCGATGTAGAGGAACGCGATTAGAAGTCCTGCGACGCATACACCAGAAGGCAGACAGAAAGCATACGATGCGGAGATTGAAAAATACCAGAACTTAATTGCAGGCGAACAGGCCAGAAGCGAAGAGCTTGCAGAGTATGCGCTGTATACAAAGACCGAAGCGTACTACGAGGAAGTTGCGAGAGAAAGCGACGAGTAGGACGAAGACCCAGCATGCCACGTTAAGCGCTGGCCACTTCTTGCGATAGCGCCAACCCGAAGCGCCGATGAGTGTGGCGGCCGCCTGGGTGTGTCCGCTGGGAAACGAGTAGCCCGTCGCCTCCGCTAGCGACCCCTCGGTGGGATGGATGTCGGGGCTGCGAATCCAAGGGCGATAAGCACAGACGGTGTTCTTGATGAGCTGGTTGCACATGCTACCCATCGAGAACGAAAACAGCAGGAACTCGCCGCCACGCTTGTCGAGGCACCAGTAAAGGAGGCACGGGAGCACTACGAGTGCCGAGCTTGCTGCAATGGCTGAGACGAGCGCAAAGAATGACTCGAAGAATGACGGCAGAGCCTCGCGAATGCCCTGCAACCATAGCAGGTACGATATGTCCACGGAAACACGACCTTTCAAACGTTTTTGCAATAATGCACAGCATTGTATACGAATTGGCGTCGTATCGGGTATTGTGGCCACATACTCACAACCGTCAGCCAAACGCTGCGCCAACTTATGCCAGTCCTGTAGTAACATAGACATAGCCTTTGTTCACGGAAACGGAGATGCGCATGAAGTTCACGCGACTCGGAGACTTGCTTATTGATGCTGGTGTCATCACGCAGGAGCAACTGGGACAGGCCTTGGCCAACCAAAAGAAGACAAAACGCCGTCTGGGTGATGAGCTGGTGCAATCGGGCATCATCACCGAACGTCAGGTCGTGGACGCCCTCACCATGCAGCTGGGCATCGACTTCATCGATCTGACGACGGTTGACATCGCCCCGGAGATGACCAAGCTCGTGCCCAAGAACCTCGCCAAGCGTTACAGCGTGGTACCCGTTCGCACGCGTGGCGACGAGCTGTATCTCGCGATGAGCGACCCGCTCAACTTCATCGCCACCGAGGAGGTGCGAGCCGCATCGCGTCGTCGTGTCGTTCCCATGATCGCCATGCAATCAGGCATCGACCACGCCATCAGCAAGCTGTATGGTACCGAAGGCGCCAAGCGCGCAATCATGGAGATGCAGCAGGAGGTGGGTGATGCCGCCCGCGAACGCTCGAGTCTTCAGGTGGCTGAGGTCGGCGAGCAGAACGAGTCGTCGGCGCCATCCATCCGTCTCGTGGACAACATCATCGAACGCGGACTTTCCAGCCGCGCCTCCGACATCCACATCGAGCCGATGGAAAAAGAGGTCATCGTGCGCATGCGCATCGACGGCCTGCTTCACACCGAGTTCAATATTCCCAAGGAGCTTCAGCAATCGGTCACGTCGCGCGTCAAGGTCATGTGCGGCATGGACGTCACCGAGAGACGCATTCCGCAGGACGGTCGTGCCATCGTGCGCGTACGCATGCGCGAGGCGGACCTGCGTGTCTCTACCCTGCCTACCGTCCATGGCGAAAAGATCGTCATGCGAATCCTCGACCGCGAAAAGAAGCTCAATACTCCCGAACAGCTCGGCTTCATGGGTCGCAACCTTGACAACTACAACTACCTGCTCAGCCTCAAGCAGGGCATCGTGCTACTCGTCGGTCCTACCGGTTCGGGTAAGAGCTCCACGCTCTTTACGATGATCAGTCGACTCAACGTCGAGGAAGTCAACATCGTCACGCTCGAGGACCCGGTTGAGTTCAACATCGAAGGCGTCAACCAAGTGCAGATCAACGAAAAGACGGGTACGACCTTCGCCTCGGGCCTGCGCTCCATCCTGCGTCAGGACCCCGACATCATATCCATCGGAGAGATTCGCGACCAGGAGACGGCTGACATCGCGTTCCGCTCGGCCGTCACCGGTCACTACGTGCTCTCCACCCTACACACCAATGACGCCGTCTCGACGCTTGACCGACTCGATGATATCGGCGTCGAATCGTTCATGGTATCGACGGCCTTGAAGGGCGTCATCTCACAGCGCCTGGTGCGTCGCGTCTGCCCGTACTGTAAGGAGATGTACACGCCAAGTGAGGAGGAGCTGCTGACGATTGGAATCGATCCCGTCAAGGCTCGTGCGGAGGGTCTCATGCTTGCACGTGGACGCGGGTGCGCCGAGTGCTATCAGAGCGGATATCTCGGCCGTATCGTGGTTGTGGAGACCCTCGTCATCGACAAGGGTATTCGCCATGCCATAGCTTCGCATGCTTCGCGCGCGGAGCTTAACGCTGCTGTTGCAAGGAGCGGCTTCGAGCCAGTGATCGTCAACTGCCGCGAGCTTGTGCGACAAGGTATTACCACCATCGAGGAAGTACAGCGCGTGGTCTTCTCCGATGAGGACTAGCGAGACGCCAATCGTATCTGACGAGGGAAAGGAAGACAGACATGCCAACACTCGACGCGATCGTCTGCGCGGCTAGCAATGCGGGCACCTCTGATGTGCTCATCGCACCCAACGTGCCCATTCGCTTCCGTATCGACGGGTCGCTTAGCGATGCCACCGATGAGATCCTGACTCCTGAGGATACCGCTGCGCTTGCGCACGAGGCTTGTGGCAGGGAATTCGACAAATTGATGCAGGGCGTAGAGATAGACCTTGCCGAGACCTTCTCGAATGGGGTTCGCCGTCGTATCAACGCATACCTCTCTATGGGGCGTTGTTGCATGGCGATTCGACTGCTGGCAAGTTCGATTCCGGACCTGAACAAGCTTGGCGTGCCCCCCGTAGTTCACGAGTTCCAGAACTACCAGCGTGGCATCGTCATCGTGACGGGTGAGACGGGCTCGGGCAAGTCCACGACGCTTGCGGCTATCATCGATCGCATCAATCACACGCGTCATGACCACATCGTCACCCTCGAAGATCCCGTCGAGTATGTCTACGAGCCCGACCTCTGCTCTATCGACCAGCGAGAGATTGGGCGGGACACGGCGAGCTTTGCCGAGGGTCTGCGTGCCGTTCTGCGTCAGGACCCCGACGTCATCCTCGTCGGCGAGATGCGCGACTTCTCTACCATCGAGACGGCGCTGACGGCTGCCGAGACTGGCCACCTCGTCTTTGGTACGCTTCATACGCAGTCAGCACCTGACTCGATAGACCGTCTGGTGGACGTCTTTCCGGAGGAGCGCCAACAGCAGGTTCGCATGCAGCTGTCCATGACGCTCAAGGCGGTCGTGAGTCAGCAGCTCATCCCCAAGCGCATGGGCGGGCGCGTGCTTGCCGCCGAGGTTATGATCGTGAACCCAGCCATCAAGAAC
>ONMP01000167.1 GCA_900318935.1 uncultured Actinomycetes bacterium | reverse complement strand
TGTCTGTTTTATTTGTTCTACGCCTATGTCGCCTATGCCCTCATAAATATATAAGTGATCTGCAAAGCCGCCGTATAAGCCTATAGCCTTGTTTATAAGGTCTTTCTCTGTCTGGCTGTAGTTCTGGTATCTGCTAGCCGTCGTTATGCCCCTTGCGGTCTTTGCGTCTGCTGTTACCCCGTCGCAGTTCAAGTAGGTTAAGCGGCTAAGACTCTTGCTTATAAGCTCACTAGCTGCCATTTCCAGGCTAAAGTAAAGTACGTCGTAGCCTGCCGCTGCTATCTGGTCTGCGATCTGCAATAAAAGCGTAGTCTTACCCAGGCTGCTTATTGCGCCCAGGATATACAAGCCGTTATATAAGCCGCCGTCTAGCTCTTTGTCTAGTTCGCTAAAGCCTGTAGGCACAGCGCTCTCTTTAATGCCGTCTACAAAGGCTTTAAGGCGTTCTGCGCCGTTACTGGCGTTGTGCGCTTCCAGTAGGGCGGCTTTCTCTGCATTGGCTAGCCGTTCTACCTCTTCAATATTAGCGGCTATATCCTGGCTTAACTGATCTGGGTTACCTCTTAAGAAGTCGTTAGCGTCCTTGCGCTGCTCTTCGGTAAGCTGCGGAAGTGGCATGTTTCCTCCCAACTCAAATCGTTCAAAGACAATCCTCTCCCAAAGGGAGAAGCATATGCCATAGTGCGTCATCATACGTCTGATTACAAGCACTAATGCCCCTACCTGCACGAACACACCACATAGGGGTAAAAACTGCTCTCAAAATACCGCATCGGGCGTGCTGCCGGGATGGCAGCCGCGGGTGTTGCGATGCGGGCTTGGTCGCCCACGTCAGCGCCCGCAGGGCGGATGCCTGGACACACGATGAGCGTCTCCGGCCCCAGCAGTTCACGCATCTCTGCTGCCTCCTGCGGTGAGCACACGATGCCGTGCGCACCGGCTCCGACGGCAAGCGTTGCCAAGCGACGCACCTCCTCTGCCACGGGAGAGTCAACCCCGATGGAGGCAAGTGCGTCTTGGTCCATGCTCGTGAGCACCGAGATAGCAAGCAGACGAGTGCCCTTGCCTGCCTCCTCGACACCTGCACGTCCCTCCGCAATCATGGCCGCTCCGCCTAGACCATGTATGGAGAGCAGATCTGCGCCGCCAAGCGAGGCGGAGTAGGCGGCGCCGCGAATCTGGAAGGGAATGTCGTGCAGCTTGAGGTCGAGGAAGACCTTGAACCCAAGCGCCCGCATCTCGTCCACGATGGCTGGCCCATAACGGTAAAAGAGGGTCATGCCAACCTTGACCCACACGGCCTTGCCGCTGAGCTTTTCACACAGCTCCAAGGCCTCCTCGCGGCTCATGTCCAGCGCGATGATAATCGCGTCGCGTGCCTCTGTCTCTAGCATTCGAATGCCCCTCTCAGTTCGTTGACGTCGTTTGCTCCCTGCTCGCGAACCCATTGCGTAAGCTCTGCCACCACGCGCGCGGCACAAGTGGGGTCGTTAAGGTTTGCCGTGCCCACCGAGACAGCCGTGGCGCCAGCCAGAATCATCTCGGCTGCATCGTCGCCGCAGGTGATGCCGCCGATGCCGCAGATCGGTATGCGGACTGCCTTTGCGCACTCCCATACCATGCGCACCGCGATGGCATGTATTGCCGGACCCGACACCCCTGCCGTCGGACGACACACGCGGCTTTTGCGCGTGCGTACGTCGATGGCCATGCCAGGAATCGTGTTGATGAGCGAGAGCGCATCCGCACCCTCAGCCTCGAGCGCCCGTCCTATCTCGGCCACGTCGTGCGGTGCCATCTTTACGATGACGGGCCTTGCGGTGCGTGGTCGCACGGCGCGCATGACCTCAGCCGCCGCCTCAGGCGTGGCGCCCATGGCAGCCCCTCCAGCAGCGATGTTTGGACAGCTGATGTTGATCTCGAATCCGGAGGCGAAGGGAGCCAGTTCCTCAAAGAGTTCCGTTGCTTGCTCGTACTCCCCTATCGAGTGTCCCGCTACCTGACAGATGACGGCACAGCCCTTGTCGCGCAGTCCCTGCAGATATGAGCCATAGCGCTCGACGAAGTCGTGAACGCCCGGGTTTTGCAGACCTACCGAGTTGAGGATCGCAGAACCTCCCAGCTCGGCAAGTCGCGGCGCCGGGTTGCCGACCCATGGTTCGGCCGAAACCCCCTTGCAGGTAATGGCTCCTAGCGTCGAGCCCACGTCATAGAAGCCCTCGAACTGCTCGCCGTTGCCAAAGGTGCCCGAAGCCGTGTTGATGGGGTTGCGCATCTCTATACCGCCAAGGTTGACGGCCATGCGTGGGCTTCCCTGCATGCTCACCATGCCACCTCCATCGCGTCAAAGACGGGACCATCCTTGCAGCACAGCACGTATCCTCCCGCAGAAAGCTCCACGTTGCAGCAGCTGCACGCCCCGAAACCACAACCCATCATGCGCTCCAGCGACGTCTGGCACGCGATGTCGCGCTTGCGTGCCAGGGCGGCGACACCAGCCATCATCGGTGCGGGACCGCAGGCATAGACCTGCGCAAAGGGGCGATCGGCAATGAGGTCTGCCATGGCCGCAGTGGTGAAGCCATGCACCCCGAGCGAGCCGTCATCGGTGCAGACAACGACCTTGCGCGCGCAGTCGCAGCCCTCGGTGGGCGGCATACGACGCAGTTCCTCCAAGAGGTACTCGACATGTCGTGAGGCGGTCTGTGCCCCTACAATCACGTCGAATCCCCTGCCCGCATCAGCGAGCATGCGAGCGCAGGCGACGATGGGCGGGAGTCCTACGCCGCCCGCCACAAGGAGCGACCGACCCGCGCGCTCAGGGAGCCACCAGCCTCTGCCAGAGGGCCCCACCATCGTAGAGGTGTCACCCGCGCGCATGTTCGAGAGGCGCTGCGTACCCTCCCCCACCACGGCATATACCAGCTCGAGCACCTCTTGATCGGCGTCGGCCGCAGAGAAGGACAGTGGGACGCGCAGGATGTGCGAGCCATCTCCCGGCACGGCGATGTTCACGAACTGTCCGGGCTTGATGCGCGACGCTACGGGAGTGTGGCAGCGCATGCGCCAAACGCCCTCGGCGACTGGCTCGTTGGCCATCACTTCGAATTCATTTAGTCCCGGCGCGTCGCTGGCTGTGCCGTCTGGGGTCAGCGCTGCGGCGGCCACGCCTACCATGCTCATGAGGCGACCTTGCCGTCTACGAGTGTGCGCTTTCCGTCGACGAACACGTCGCAGGCGCAGCCCTTGAGCGTGAGTCCCAGGAAGGCGGAGTTCTTTGACTTGCCCTCGAGGTAGTCGGGCGTCACATGGACGACGCGCTCGGGGTCGATGAGCGTGAGATCGGCGGCGCTTCCGGCCTCGATTCGTACGGGCTTCAGGCGCAGGAGTCGACGTGGGTTGATGGCCATGACCTCGACCATGCGTCCCCAGCTCATCCTACCGGGAAGGACCATGTTTGCCAGCATGAGCGGTAGCGATGTTTCCAAGCCAACGCAACCGAAGTAGGCAATCTCCCACTCGCAGTCCTTCTCGTGAGCGGCATGCGGCGCATGGTCGGTGACCACGCAGTCAATGGTGCCATCAAGCAGGCCTTCGCGCATCGCCGCGGCGTCGGCGGCCGAGCGCAGGGGCGGGTTCATCTTGAGGTTCGTGTTGTAGGCATCCGTGATGTCGTCCTCGCAAAGGAAGAGGTGATGCGGTGTGACCTCGCAGGTGACGGGCAGGCCCTCGGCCTTGGCAGCGCGAACGAGGTCGAGCCCCTTCTTTGTCGATATGTGGCAGATGTGCAGGTCGCAGTGCGTGGAGCGCGAGAGCTCGATATCACGGTAGATCTCAAGCTCCTCGGCAAACGGGGGCCAGCCAAACATGCCGAGCCTCGTCGCCGTGCGCCCGGAGTTGACGACGCCGTTCCCGGAGAGACTTTCCACTTCGCAGTGGGCACACACCACACGGTCGAACTGGCTCACGTACGCCATACAGGTCTTCATCATACCGGCGCTCTGGACACCATGACCATCGTCAGAGAAGGCAGCGGCGCCTTCCATCACCATGTCGCCGATTTCGGCAAGAGACTCGCCCTTCTCGTCCCGCGTGAGCGCTCCCATGGGACGCACGTGCACCAAGCCAACGCGTTGTGCCGTGTCTATCTGGTAGCGCACCTCGGCGCCTGTGTCGGTGACGGGGTCGGTGTTTGGCATGGTCGCCACGTCGGTGAAGCCCCCATGCACGGCCGCGCGCGAACCGGTGGCGATGGTCTCCTTGTGCTCAAAGCCCGGATCACGGAAATGCACATGCATGTCCACGAGTCCGGGGACCAGATACCTGCCCTCGCCGTCGACGACCTCGGCATCCGGTGCGTCTATGGTCTCGGCGACTTGGGCGATCTTTCCGTCCTCGATGAGTACATCTCTCACAGCGTCAAGACCCACCTGTGGGTCGACCGCATGTGCTCCCTTAATCAGATATGCCATTGCCCTCTCCTCCCAGCAGCAGATACATCTCGGCCATGCGCGTTGCGACCCCGGCCGTCACCTGGTCGAGGATGCGCGAGCGGGCACAGTCGGCAACCTCGGCGTCGATCTCCATGCCTCGGTTCATCGGGCCGGGATGGCAGATGATCGCGTCGGGTTTCATGCGCGCCTCTCGCTCCAGAGAAAGGCCGTACAGGCGATTGTACTCTCGGCGGCTGGGAATAGCCGCTCCTTCCATGCGCTCGAGCTGCACGCGAAGCATATACACCACGTCCATGTCCTCGATCACGTCGTCCAGGTGATTCGTTTGGTTGCAGTTGTACCAGCTCGGGTCGCCTATCTGGAATGTGGGGGGTGCCACGAGCGTGACGTCGGCACCCATCGTCTTGAGCGCGGGCGCAAGGCTTCCACATACGCGACTATGCGCCAAGTCACCAACTATGGCCACCTTGAGGCCGTCCAGATGGCCGAAGTGCTCTCGGATGGTGTAGAGGTCGAGCATTGCCTGGGTGGGATGTTGGTGCTTGCCGTCGCCAGCGTTGATAACGATGGCATCAGTGTTTTCCGTAACCTTCTGGGGGGTGCCGGCAAAACGTGCGCGCACCACAAACATATCCACGTTCATGGCGTCAATGGTCTGGATGGTGTCGGCTAGGCTCTCACCCTTGACGACAGAGCTGGTGGAGCCGCCCATGTTGAGCGTGTCAGCTGAGAGGCGCTTCTCGGCGAGCTCGAAGGAGCTGCGCGTACGCGTCGAGGGCTCTAGGAAGAGGTTTACGATGGTGCGACCGCGCAGGGCCGGGACCTTCTTGATACCCTTGCGGGAGTTGATCTCGGCGAACGAGCGCGCCGTGTCGAGAATCTGCGTGATGTCATCGGCCGTAAGGCTCGTGGTGTCGATGAGGTGTCGTACCGAGAGCATCAGCGTTCGCCTCCCTTCGCGTCTACTTTCTCCCAGATGGTGACGGAGTTGTCGCCATCCATCTCCTTGAGGTGGACCCGTACGTCCTCGGTGTGCGACGAGGGCACGTTCTTGCCCACGTAGTCAGCACGAATTGGGAGCTCCCTGTGCCCGCGATCCACCATGACGGCAAGTTGCACCGTGCGTGGGCGGCCCAGGTCCATGAGCGCGTCGAGAGCGGAGCGCACCGTGCGTCCGGTGTAGAGCACGTCATCCACGAGGACGACGTCGGTGCGGTCGATCGCGAAGGGAATGTTTGTGGTGTGGCGCACCGGCGCTATGTGCCTCGCGATGTCGTCGCGGTAAAAGCTTATGTCGAGCTGCCCCACGGGAGGACGGGTCCCCTCGATTTCGCCGATTTCGGCCGCGAGTATCTGTGCCAGGGGCAAACCCCTGCTCACGATGCCCACGATTCCAAGGTTCTGGGCTCCCTCGTTGCGCTCGCATATCTCATGCGCGATGCGCGTCATGGCGCGACGCATCGCATCGCCGTCCATGATGGCTGCCTTTTGAACGTATTCGCTCATACGGCTCCCTTCCATAAAAAACGGGACGTCTTGCGCACGGCACAAGGCGTCCCGGAAGGGTCATGATTCCGTCCTTGCGGGTGTCTCGCACCGCGCTTAAAGGTCGAAATGTGATTATAGCAGATGTCACGGATTGAGACGCGCGCGATTGACGCCTCCTATGGCAACATCCGAGACGCCTTAAGAAGCATGCTCACGACTGGACGTAGCTCTGCGCCTCTTTGTCCTGTCGCTTGCGACGCTCGAGGTACACGCCTGTGCGCACGATGGCGAAGCCCACGCCGTTGGTCTCGATGGAGTAGGCGAACTCCGCAGCTAGCCCTTTCGCGTAGCCGAGGCCTGAGATGCGGGGCACGTCACGACCCGAGAGGTCGAACGCAAGGCGACGAAGTTGCGGGGAGACGTTCTCCAGCGAGAGAATCGTCTGCTCGTCCATGCGGGCAAACATGCGAGCCATCATGGGACGCAGCTCATCGCTCTCAAGCGCCCCCCGTCCGATCGCCTCTCCCGCATAGCGGAAGCCGATGACCGTGAGGGCACGACGAATCCCCTCGTCATCCGGGCAGACGCGTTCCACAATGTCGGCCATGTCATTCCATCGCTCGATCGAGAGCGCAAGCACTCGCTCAGCAGACGACGACCCGGGAAGGTCCTCCCGATAGCAATAGAACGGCTTGTCAAGGTAGACGATTGAATGCGCCTGGGTCATGGTCTCAAAGAGAAAGGGATTGTCGACCCACCCTGCCCCTGGGACCTCGCGCATGCGTATGGGCACGCGATTCAGAAAATCGCGCAGGTAGAGCGCCGACCAGATCGAGGGATGGTGCTGGACGATGCGCGGGCACTCGGAGAGCGTGAAGGGTTGGTGCGGCGGATTCGTGCGCCGGTAATACGAGCAGTGCAGCAGGCGCTCATGCTTCGTGGTTGGCATCCAAACGCGCCAATAGGGGGATTTGACGATGTCGGGCAACTGCTCGAAGGATGTGGCATATGCGTACAACTCGTCGTACATGCCTGGCTTCACCCAGTCATCTGGTTCGAGAATGGCGACGTAGGTACCCCGCGCCTCCTTGATGCCCCTGTTTACGGTGGCTCCGTATCCTTGGTTGGGTTTGTCGATGACGCGAATGCGTCGGTCGCGAGCCTCGTGCTTCCGCATGATGGCGAGCGAGTCGTCCGTGGACCCATCGTTGAGCACGATTATCTCGAGGTTGCAGCTATCGTTCTGCTCAGCCGAGACGAGCGCCTGATCAAGGAATCGCTCGGTGTTGTAACACGGCACTATTACCGAAACGTCTACTTGGTCTTGGCTTCGCTTCATCGTGTGTCCTTGTCCTTGGTTGCCGTGTTGCTCTTGCTAGATGTAGAGGATGAATTTCTTTTGGGCATATCGA
>ONMP01000005.1 GCA_900318935.1 uncultured Actinomycetes bacterium | reverse complement strand
CCTACTCGGTTGAGGCGGTGCCGCAGGTGACGAAGACGAGGGGCATGCGGCAGACGGGCATATAGGCCGCAGCGTTCCAATCTAAGTAATGAAATCAATCGACGGCGCATTGGCTAAATTAAGCCGACTGGAATTGGTCAAATATGTCTGACTGACAGTGGTTAAATATGCCCGACGCTAACAAATATCTGACCATGCGCATTGCACAGGCGTGCGGAATACCCTCTGAGCACGTCGAATACCATACGTTCTGTGGCGTTCCAGCTATCGTGGCAACACGCTACGACCGTCGCGTCACAGATGTGGGTGTTGTGCGTATACATCAGGAGGATCTTTGCCAAGCCATGTCTGTAACTCCCGATAAGAAGTACGCCGAGGATGGTGGACCAAGCACCCCCGACGTGTTGCGCATACTACGCATAACGAGCGACCCACAGATGTCGATACAGGGCTTTACTGCAATGCTCTTCTTCAACTATCTGATGGGAGCGCCGGATGTACACGCAAAGAATTACTCCCTTTTGCACATGGGTACAACAGACTGTGTACTCGCACCCCTCTACGACGTTGCATCTGGACTGCCATACGACCTCACAGGGAACCGACCTCTGCGACTTGCCATGTCAATCGGAGGAGAGAACCGCCTTGGCTTCGTGGGTCGCGAGCACATTGAGCGATTTGCTGTGTCTGCCGGCATCGCACCCGCCTCGTGCTTCAACCTCATGGCAAATCTTTGTACGCGTATCATGGCTCAGTCAAGCCAGGTCATGGAAGAGGCAGTAGCACTCGGAATCGAGGGAGCGGAGGAGCTTGCAGAACGACTTCTGCCACGCCTTGAGGCCCACTGCCAACGAACGCTTCAACAACTCTGAGGTTGCCAATAAAATACAACCATGCCCATAAGAGGTGCTGGTGCCGTGCAGAAAGAGTGGTTCTCTTTTCCGTGTCGTTGCGTTGTGCTAGAGTTGCGCGCGTGCTGTGACTGACGGATAGCGTGGATCACCACGAGGAAGCAGCACACATACAAGGAGCCGACCGTCTGGGCAAGCCGTTCTCGCATCGCGGGAGGCTTGCCCTTTGCGTAAGGAGAGAAACCGCATGCAAGACCTCGTCAAGTTGCTCGAATCCAACCCCTATCCCGGTCGCGGCATCGTGGTGGGCAAGAACGATGCCAACCAGCCCGTCGTGTACTACTGGATCATGGGCCGTAGCGCAAACAGCCGCAACCGCATCTTTTCCGCCACCGACGACGGCATCCGCACCGAAGCCTACAAACCCGAGCTCGTTGAGGACCCTAGCCTCATCATCTACCATCCCGTGCGCACGATGGGAGACGCCCTCGTCGTCACCAACGGCGACCAGACCGACACCATCGTTGAGAAGGGTGACTTCGTGGCTGGTTGCCTCGCGCGCGAATTCGAGCCAGACGCGCCGAACTTCACCCCACGCATCAGCGCTATCCTCAATGCAGACGAGTCGTTCGCACTCTCAATCCTAAAGAGCCAGGATGGCAAGGGCAGTCGCTGCCTACGCGAGTTCTTCTGCTACGAGGGTGCCGATGCGGGCACGGGCTACTTCCTCTCCACCTACGTGGGCGACGGCAACCCGCTGCCAAGCTTCGAAGGAGAGCCCATCGAGGTCTCGATGGCCGATCCCGACACCGTCTGGGCTGCCCTCGATGCCGACAACAAGATCAGCCTCTACACCAATGTCGGCGGCGATGTCCGCCTCTACAACAAGCACCTCGGCGACTAACAAAACGCGCCGAACGGCGCACAAAATCTCCCCCCGCCCTCCTGCGAGTAATCGGCTTTTGGGTCACCCCGCAGCGAGGCCAGGAACGACAAGCAGGCAATTCGGCAAGGGAAGGGGCGGGAGGACGAGTAAGGCACGCGAGTTCTGCAAAGCAGCTGTTTGAGCGTGACGCTCGTCCTCCCGCCTCTTCCCGACCACAACGAAAGGAACCAAAGTGAACGAACTAGAGCTCAAGTATGGTATGAACCCCAACCAAAAGCCGTCGCGCATCTTTATGCGAGATGGGTCCGACCTGCCCATCACGGTGCTTCAGGGCAAGCCCGGCTTTATCAACTTCCTCGACGCCCTCAACTCCTGGCAGCTCGTGCGCGAACTCGCCGAGGCAACGGAACTTCCCGCGGCTGCGAGCTTCAAGCACGTCTCGCCCGCAGGTGCCGCCGTGGGCACGCCGCTCTCCGACATCGACCGCCAGATCTACTTCGTAGGGGACAATCTGCCCGACCCCTCCCCTATCGCCTGCGCCTACATTCGCGCGCGCGGTGCCGACCGCATGAGCAGCTACGGCGACTGGGCGGCACTCAGCGAGATTTGTGACGCCGACACCGCCACCTACCTCAAGCCCGAGGTCTCCGACGGCATCATCGCGCCGGGCTACACTGACGAGGCGCTTGCAATCCTGGCGCAGAAGAAAGGCGGCAACTACAACGTAGTGCAAATCGATCCCGACTACACACCCGCGCCACTCGAGACCAAGGATGTCTTTGGCATCACCTTCGAGCAGGGTCACAACAACTTCTGCATCGATCGCGAGCTTGTTTCGAACTTCGTGACCAAGAACCGCGAGGTACCCGACGCCGCCATCCGCGACATGATCATCAGCCTCATCACGCTCAAGTACACGCAGTCCAACTCGGTGTGCTACGTCAAGGACGGCCAGGCCATCGGCGTCGGTGCCGGCCAGCAGAGCCGCGTCCACTGCACGCGTCTCGCCGGCAACAAGGCCGACACCTGGTACCTGCGTCAGCACCCCAAGGTACTCGGCCTACAGTTTGTCGAGGGCATCCGCCGCGCCAACCGCGACAACGCCATCGACGTGTACATTTCCGACGAGCACGACGACGTGCTGCGCGACGGCGAGTGGCAGAAGTGGTTCGCGGTGCGACCCGAAGTTCTTACTCGCGAAGAGAAAGCTGACTGGATCGCCACGCAGACGGGCGTAACCTGCGGCTCTGATGCATTCTTCCCCTTCGGCGACAACGTCGAGCGCTGCCACAAGTCCGGCGTAAGCTACATCGCCGAGCCCGGCGGCTCCATTCGCGACGACAACGTCATCGAGACGGCCGACCGCTACGGCATCGCCATGGCCTTCACCGGCATGCGCCTCTTCCACCACTAGGAGTTGGTGTCCCAAATTCTGATTTACGCCCAAAACCTCATGTCGTCGCTGGGTTGAGCTTATTCGCTAGTATCGCCAACGCTCGACACGAGGTTTTGGGCGTTCCTCATACTCATACGGCTCAAAGATGTACCTGCACTGTGGCAGTGCAAAGCTCACAAACCCTCTACCCTCCCGCTGAATCACCTGTGTGTTGAGGGCATACATTCTCACTGGATTCGCTTCACGAGTCGTCATGCCAAGTCGCTTGGCTATCTCTCTCGTACTTGCGAGACCGTCATCGCGCCGCTCCTCGTATGCCGCACGAATGTATCGACGAGTCATCTCGCGTGTACCACTCAGCACGTTGTCAAGCACGTTATCCTTGTAAGACCTGAGTGCCATCCTCTCTGCCTGGCGCAGCATGTCCTCACTCACGGCAACTACGGTACCGTCGATGGGATTAAGTTCTCGGCTCACGGTGACATAGAGGGCATCGCCGAACAATTGCATGAGGTACGGCTGACCTCCCGTAAACTCCCCCGCCTCGTAAACCTGTTTCTCTGAAAGGCCAATCTCGGGCACACGAGCAAACATGGTCTCCAAGAACGCAATGGTCTCCTTCACTCCCATGCACCAGAGATTAACCCGCTTGAGGCGATGAAGGAACGTGCAGCTCTTCACTGCTCTGACTTTGGTATAGCACTGGGGAAGGCCGCCGAGAATGAGGCCTACCCGATGATCGGCGGTTATGGCCTGTTGAACTGCGTTGCCAATCGTCACGAGTGAAGTGTCTGATATCTTCTGAGCTTCATCGATAATGACGAGCAGACCGCTTTTCAATCGAAAACGGGATAGCTTAGCGCAGAGGTTCTTACCCAGCAAGGCATCTGGCTCACGCTCACTACCAGATGCCGTCGTCCTACTAATCTCTTCGAGACTGGCACTGCCTATGCCACCGATAGCCAGAGACGGTGAAATGGATTGCTTTGTGGTGGTTCCTCCCCGCATGCCTGCATAGTCCCTTAGCCTCTCCAGGGCATCAGCACTCGTGGCCTCGATGACGTCCATGTGCTCACGTTGTGCAAGGATGGCAAACTGATGGAGAAGCGACGTCTTGCCACAGCCTCTCGTCCCCGTGAGAATGAAGCTGATGTCAGGAGAATTCTCGTTGAAAAGAGCCCTTTCAAACGGCATAAGATAATCTTCGCGCCCAAAGAACTGGTTTGGCCTGAGTGTGAATGAAGGATAGAACGGGTTGTCGTGCATGCCAAGTGTGCTCCGTATATCACATATCGACACGTTATCTCATGTATGGTGAGAAGTGTAACATAAACAACCGCGTTCAAGTTGTATCACATAACGGTCGTTGTATCACATACAGACTGACGCACACAGTTATGCACTACACCAGCTTGCCGTTGCAGTGGTCTACCATGTGCTGGATCATCTGGGCGACCCAACCCATGTAGTCGCGCTTGCGCGTCACGAGCTTGCCGTCGACGAGCTCGTCGAACTGGACCTTGACCTTGGCGTAGCGCCGAACCTTTACGGTCTCATCACGCGAAAGGCAGCCCTCCACGACGCGCGCGGCACGCAGGCCCATCAAAATCTTTGGGTTGAACATCACGTGGGGATTGCCCTTGTCATCCACGAATGCCACCACCGCCTTGGTCACGCCTATCTGGTTGGCGGCGATGCAGCCACCGTCCTCGATGGAGGCCAACGTGTCCAAGAGGTCCTGAGCCAGGTCGGCGTCGTCCGCCGTCGCCTGCTCGCAGGGCTGGGAAAGAATTTCGTCGTCGTGAATAAGCTCGCGAATCATGAGCCTGTCCTTTCGTGTCTTTGGTGATACGCGCTCATTATAGATGAATGCGCGCCATTGGGTGTCTCATCTTGGCTGGGGTACAATGGGAATGTTTTGCGCCTGACAAAGGAGCCGTTATGGAACTCGTCAAACCCGAACCGCTAATCATCAGTGGACGCGCCCACTACACCCTCACGTCCTACGATCCCGTCTCCATCGTGATAGACGTTGCCTCAACAACCGACGAAGACGTTGAGCTTGCCGTGCAGATGTCCGTCATGCAGTTGGGCGGCGGCCCTGCCGAGCTCGCCGACGAAGCTTGGATCCGAGAGAACTTCGAGGGGTTGCATAATGCGTCTGAGCTGCGCGAACTCGTGCGTCAAGAGCTTATGGCCATGAACGGCCAGGCGGCTGAGCAGCAGAAGGTGCAGAAGTGTGCGAAGGAGCTCGCTAAACGCCTCGTACAAGCCGTCCCGCAATCCTCCGTCGCACGCGCACGGCAGATGGTCGAGCAGTCATTTGCCATGGGTCTTCAAGAACAGGGTGTCACAGAGAACGATTTTATGATCCAGACTGGCATGCGCACAAGCGACCTACAGGCTATGTTTGCCACGCAGGCAAAAGATGTGGCTGAGCAGGAGGCGGCCATCGATGCATGGATCGAGCATCGCAACCTTCAGATAAGCGACGAAGAGATTCCGCAATATGCGGGCATGCCTCCCACTGAGGACACGACCAAGCTACTCTACGACTTGCATCGAAGCGGACAGTACGAATCAGCGCGCACGTTTGCCCTGCGCAACAAAGGCATGAGCATCGTCATGGCAGAAGCGTCCTGCACCTATCGGCACGAGACGCCCGCACAGGCACAGAAACGCGCGGCCCAGACACGTCGCACGCTGGAGGCACAGATGCAGGCGCAGGCGCAGAGGCGCAAGGCCAACAGCCGCTCACACCTCAAACTCGTATAGGTGCGCTAAAAGATACGCTAAAGGGGGACGCCCGACGGCTCAAAGCCATCGGGCGTCCCCCTTGTCAATTCAAATGCTTGAGTTACTCGGCAGCAGCGTCAGCGGCGGCAGCCTCTGCAGCCTCCTCGGCGGCCTTCTTTGCAGCCTCCGCCTTTGCGCGCTCGGCATACTCAGCAGCACGCTTGGCCTTGGCGGCAGCCTTAGCCTCTGCAGCGGCCTTCTTTGCTGCGGCCTGCTCGGCGGCCTTCTTTGCACGAGCTTCCTTGGCAGCGGCAGCGCGAGCGAGCTGAGCGGCAGCGGCGCCACCGAACTTGTCGGCAAAGCGCTGGACGCGTCCGCCGGTGTCGACGAGCTTCTGCGTACCGGTGTAGAACGGGTGGCACTTGTCGCAAAGGTCAAGCCTCATGCTCGGAACGGTTGCACGCGTCGTCCACGTGTTGCCGCAGGAGCAGCGAACGGTGCACTCCATGTAGTTGGGATGGATGCCTTGCTTCATATGGGACTCCTTACGTAGGCCCTGGTTTCCGACCAGAGCAGGGTTTCTCCGTCCGGGCACAGGGCAGGACGCCTGCCGCCCCGACGGTCAATCTGCACTAGGATAGCGTAACCGTTGGAGCGCTGCAAGAACGTAACTGACTTCACAGGACAAACGGACGGAACCTCCTAAAGACTTCTCGATCCGTTAGAGCACTTATCGCTAGCAGTTGTGAAGGAGATGTGTGACGATCGAGAGGGTGGGATGGCGTGGTGCTGCCCGCGTATGACTAGCGTGGACAGAAAACGAGCCGGGACGAGAACCTGGCACCAAATACGAAAGGAAGCAACACCATGAAGAAGAACACCAACATCACCAGCACCAACCTCGGCAAGAAGGCCTTCATCGTGGCCGCAGCTCTCTCCCTCGCCCTCGGTAGCGGCGCCATCCTCACCGCTAGGCCCGCCATGGCCCTCGACGCCACGTACGCCACCACGCAGCAAGTCTCGTGGAACTGGACGAGGGTCGCGAGCGCGGCTGACGCAGCTCAGGCCGTCGGACTCGCGAGGTTCGGAGTGCCAGCTCAGGTCACCATCCGCGACCTCGGCTATGCTGACCCCGCGTTCTCCTGGGCTGGCGGTGTCGCACAGGCAACCTACGAGACCGGCGCTACCGCACTCGTTGTACGCAAGGCCAATATCGGCGCGCACGAAGCTCCGCTCACAGACCGCACCGAGGCCGAGTTCGCCTGGGAGTATGAGATTGATGTCGACGGCCTCCGCCTTACCGCCCTCGGCAACACCCAAGACTCCGCAACGGTCATCACGTGGAAAGACGGGTCCGTGGAGTACGGTATCACTTGGCAGGGCCTCGGTGGCGAAGAGATGGCGATGAGCCGCGATGACGCCGCACGCCTCGCGAGGACTATTCGCGACGCCAACGCCGATCCTCAGCGTCAGGCCGCTCCCACGCAGACGACCCAGCAGCAGGCGCCCGCGCAGCAGCAAACCCAGCCGCAGGAGACCGCTCCCACCTCGGACCTCATCTCTCAGCAGGACGCCATCGCCATCGCGACCTCTTACGTGGCCGGTGACAACAACGTCTCCAACGTGGCCTGCGAGCTCAGCTCCGTCAGCACCGAGCCCCGCTACGTGGTGACCTTCCACTTCGACGACGCGGACTACCTGGTGAAAGTCGGCGCACGTGACGGCTCTGTGTGGTACGCAACCGCCATTTTCAACGACGGCACCACCAGCGATGTCACAAAGCGCACAGACGACGAGGCCGAAGCGACTTCCGCGCAGCCGAAGCAGGGCGAGACCGGTGAGGCAGAAACGACCCCCACACAGCTTCAGCAGGAAACCACCAACTCCAGCATGATCGGCTCCAGCGCAGCCATCGACGCCGCAGCGTCGAGCGTGGGCTGCCAGACGAGCGGCGCATCCGCTCAGCTCGTGACCGGCGGTGACGCCCCCCACTACGTGGTGACCCTCAACGGTTCCGATGGCGTAACCTACACCGTCTCGGTCGATGCCTACACCGGCGCCGTGTGGAGCGTGCAGCCGAGCAACGGCTCCAAGGCCAAGGCGACCGACACCACGAAGGGCAATGATGCCAGCGCCAAGGGCAAGGCCGACACCACGAAGAAGGGCAACAACGCCGACGACGAAGACGCCACTTATGAGGATGAGGACGGCGAAGGCACCGAGGCCCAGCAACAAGATACGTACTATGACGACGCGGACGTGGAAGTAAACACCGAAGCATAAGAGGGACGGTAAAAGAACCGCATGCGCGCGGAAGGGAAGCGATTCCCTTCCGCGCCTCTTTCATTCATGGAAACGTTAACAGTCGAATGCCCCGCGGGGGCGGACGGTTAGGCAACCTATCCGTCCGATTCCGCGGGGCATTCTGGGCAAAGGTAGTGACAGTGCTACAGATGCGAGACGATGAGCGTCATGTCTCCCGCAAAGGCAAGGTCGCCAGAATCGGCAGGAGCCACGAAGTGCGTGCCCTTGGGCAGGTCATACGTCGCGTCATTCGCTACGACAGAGCCAGCGCCCTCGATCACGCTCACGTTGAGGAACGGCCACGGCTGCGCATAGGTCACGGGTGCATCGGACTTCACGACGATGCGATCGACCACGTAGTTCGGCGTCTCGACCAAGCGCGTCACACCGTCGACCTCAGGGGCAGTCACCTTGCCCGTCGTCGGAGCCTTCACGTCGAAGTCCACCACATCGATGGCCTGCTGGATGTGAAGCTCGCGCAGCGATCCGTCATCCTGACGACGATCGAAGTCATACACGCGATATGTCACGTCAGACGACTGCTGTGTCTCGAGGATGAGGGTCCCGCCCAGAATGGCATGTACCGTTCCAGGGTCAATCTGGAAGAAGTCGCCTTTCTGGATGGGCACGCGATTCAGCAGGTCATCCCAGCGCCCTTCTTCGATCATCTGCGCGAATTCTGCGCGACTCTGCGCGCGCTGTCCGACGACGATGTTGCCACCTTCGCGTGCATCAATCACATACCAGCACTCACGCTTGCCCAGCGAGCCGTTCTCATGCTCGTTGGCATACTCGTCATCCGGATGCACCTGGATGGAGAGGTCGTCCTCGGCATCGATGATCTTGATGAGCAGCGGGAACTCGTCACCCTCCAAGCCGCCGAACAGCTCACGGTGGTCAGCCCACAGCTCAGAGAAGAACTTTCCGTCCCATGCGCCACCTACCACGCGGCAGTCCCCGTGAGGGTGCGCACTGATGGCCCAGCACTCGCCGACTGGCCCCTCAGGCACGTCGTAGCCATAGTCATCGTGCAGACGATGTCCTCCCCACAGCTTCCCCTGCAAAACCGGACGCAAGAAAATCAGATCGTTCATTGCCATACTCCTTCAAATGCTTTCAACCAAACGTACACGCCAAATCCCACCATACACCAACTTTGCACCAATTCCCGACCATGAAGACGCAGTCGGCGTCTCCTCGTCCGCAAGGCAAATGGATGATGGGCGCAGAGCTTATATCAATAATGAAGCGCCAATAAGACCGGCGTCTCCGCCGCATTGTGCCAAAGCAAAGTCAAGCGTCGTGGGATTGAGGACATATCCGCATGCACGCTCGTGTACCAAATCGATGAAGCCAGGATTGTAGAGCGCCACTGACCCACCGAACACGAAACAGTTGGGATCTACGACGAAGCTCACGCACGCCACTGCACGTGCCAACGCATCGGCAGCCATCTCGATGACAGCATGGGCCTTCTCGTCACCCGCCGCGTCAAGCGCAAACACCTCAGCCGCGTCAACCTTGTGTCCCAACGCATCGCTTCCCATACGTGCGATGGCCGTTCCGCTGGCATGATCCTCGAGACCACCCGGGTTCATGCCTGGCCTGTGGAATGGGTCGTCCGAGACCATCATGTTGAAGACCTCGGCCGCACACGAATTTGCCCCACCTACGACCTCACCGCGATAGATGTATGCACCGCCGACGCCCGTGGAAACCGTGAAGTAAAATACCGATTCCATGCCAGCGGCAGCACCCACGAGAGCTTCTGCCAATCCCGCCACGTTGGCGTCATTGTTGATGAGGACACGGTGACCTGTGCGCGTCGAGAGGTAGTCGGCTACCCCAAAGTTCTCCCAGCCTGGAAGGTTTGGCGGGTTCAGCACGGTACCAGTTGCAAAGTCAAGCGGTCCTGGGCACCCCACACCGATGCCCTCGTATTCCAAACCCCACTCATAGATGGCAGCCACGAGCTTATCGAGGTTTGCCTCGGGACCTACCTCGTGATCATGCGCAAAGACCTCTCTGGCTAGCTGCCTGCCTTCATCGTCATAGGCGGCCACACGCAGCTGCGTGCCTCCGATGTCCATACCAATGCGGTTCATTTTTCTTCTCCTCTCATGCTACGACACACTTACAAAGTCATAAAGGCGAGGGGGCTGGCCACCCCCTCGCCCCTGAAGGAAAGGGCTTGACTCGATTACGCAGCGTCGGCCTCGGCCTCGGCCTGCTGAGCCTGGACGCGCTCATGCACCTTCATGAAGGGCAAATAGATGAGCACGCCGAGCACCACGAGGACGACTTGCAGAATCGCAGCGCGGAAATCGCCTGCGGTCGCGAGAAAGCCAGAGAGGACCACGGGAGTCGTCCACGGCACCATGACGACGCAGGGATTGATGAGGCCCATGGTGGTGGCGAAGTAAGTGATGATCATAAAGAGGTCGGGGATGAGCACGAAGGGCACCATGAGCGGCAGGTTGTACACGATGGGATAGCCGTAGATGACAGGCTCGTTGATGTTGAAGATGCCAGGGCCGGCTGCGAGCGATGCGATGGTCTTGCTCGTCTTGTTCTTTGAGAAGAGGAACGTGGCGATGAGCAGGCAGAGCGTGCAACCAGAGCCGCCGATGAGACCGAAGGTGTTGACGATCTGCATGTTCATATAGTGGTCGGGCTGGATGGCTGCGAAACCACCGGAAGCGTAGGCCGCCATGTTTTCGGTGATGAGGATGGTGAGCATGGGCTCAGCGAGCACGCCGGAGATGGCGGACTGATGGATGCCCAGGCAGAAGAGAAGGTTTGCGAAGGTGTAGATGATCACGACACCCCAGATGTTGGAGTTGAGGCTCTGCAGCGGCGTCTGCACAAAGAGCTTGATGAGGGTGGAGAGGTCGGTGTGGAATCCGACGAAGAGCACTGCCGAGAGCAGGCCAAAGATGGAGAGCGTGAGCAACATGGGGATCATGACGTTGAAGGAACCAGCGACCGCGGGCGGAACGCCCTCGCCGAGGTTGATCTTGAGCTTGTCGATGCTCGAGAGCTTGATGAAGAGAGCCGTCGCGAGCAGGCCGATGATGATGGCACCAAAGAGTCCGTTCGTGCCAGTGTTTGCCGTCGAGAAGACGCCGGTCGCCATACCCGTCACGTCATCTACGACGACCTCCACGCTCTGAGGCATGGTGACAAAGAAAGCCGAGATGGCAACGACCACGCAGGCGATGTCGCGCTCGTAGCGCATGTTGTGCGCGTGGCAGTAGCCTACGACGCCCGCAAGCAGGATGGCCGAGATGTTGAGTGTGCCGAGGGTCAGCGCATTGCCCCAATACTGGACATTGGTGAGAGCCTCATCGGCGAGGAACAGCGGAAAGACGACGTTGTTGATCAGTACCGCTATACCGGCCAGGATATAGAGCGGCATGATGGTGGCAAAGGCATCGCGTAGGCTGCGCAGGTGAACCTCCGAGCCGATCCTTCCGGATATCTCGGCAAACTTGTCGAGGAACGATGGCTTGCTTTCGACTTCTTCTGACATTGCTTCTCCTTCCTATGTGGGCGTGCGCCTCCCGCACGTCACTTCCTTGCTTTACATCCAGCGTGAATGCCGTTATGAGATACGGTGGGTGCGTGCGACCTCTGCAATCCAAGCGGCGGACTCCTTCGGTCGGCGCATGTAGCCATGCGCGAGGTCGACTTCCACGAAGCCGTAGCGATTCTTGTAGGCGTTGTTCCAGCTCCAACAGTCGATGGCGCCCCAGTAGTGATAACCTCGGCACTTGGCACCTTCGTCGATGGCGCGTGCAATCCAGCGGAGGTGCTCGCGCACGAACGGCACACGATACGCCGTGTCACAGATGCGACCTTGCTCGTCGCGCTCCGCTTGGTCCTCTTCGATCCCGATGCCGTTCTCGGAGACGAACCACTCGAGATCGGGATAGTCACGCGCCATCGTCATCGCGAAGTCGTAGATGCCCTGAGGATAGATCTCCCAACCGCGCGACTCATTCATCACGGCATCGGGCCAAATGTATTCCTGAGCAAAGACAGGCTGACCATACTCGTCCACATCGCTCGCCGGAGCCTGCACGCGTGCGGGGTGGTAGTAGTTGAAACCCAGCCAGTCGACCTTGCCCTGGGCCAGAATCTGCTCATCCCCAGGACGAGTGGGCAGCTCGATTCCTCGCTCCGACAGAGTTTCGATGACGTCTGTCGGCAGTGTGCCGCAAGTGACGAGGTCAAGCCACCAGCGATTGCAGATGCCATCGGTCATGCGAACAGCCTCAAGGTCAGCATCGCTTGGGTTCTCGCGCGTATACGGCGGTGTGAAGCAGTTGATGAGGCCGATTCGAGCGTCGGGACGCACGACACCCGCCGCCTGTGCCTCACGAAACGCGTTGACTGCCAGCGAATGGGCAAGGCTGATGCCGTACTGCACCGAACGCGCACGCTGATAATCGTGCAGGAAGGGGTACCAGTTGCCATGCTCGTAGCGCTGCTCGGGCTCGACGATAGGCTCGTTGAACGTAAACCAACGCTCGATCTCTTGGCCAAACTCCGCAAATGCCGTAGCTGCGTAGTGCGCGTATGCCTCCACGACCTCACGGCTCTCCCATCCTCCACGGCGGAAAAGGTATGCTGGCATGTCGAAGTGGTATAGGTTCACGAAGGGCTCCACGCCTGCCTCGCGCGCCGCTGCAAAGAGCCTATGGTAGAATTCCGCACCTTCGGGGTTGAGCTTGCCATCGGCGTCCAAGAGACGCGACCATTGGATAGACGTTCGAGCTGACGTGAATCCCAAGCTCGCAAACGTCTGCCAATCCTCAGCAAAACGAGCTCCCATGTCATTGCCCGCATAGGAACCCACGCGGTTATGAAACGCACCAAGGTCGAGATTCGACCACGTGTCCCACAGGTTTTCCAGCTTGCCCATTCGCTGCCACATCCCCTCGGTCTGCGGTCCCGAGAGCGCAGCCCCAAAGAAGAAGTCGTCTGGCAGCTTGTCATGCACAACACTCATAGTGCAGTCCTTTCTGTTGCTCGTTGTGTTTAGATTAAGTGCTCTTACTTTTATTTGCAAGCGTTTATTTTTGCATCTGTAAACGGTCGTTATACTCGCGCGAGTGGCATTAACTTTGACAGATGATATATACTGAGATGACCTGATCGCTTGCAAGGAACAATCATGAGCAAATACCAAGACCTCGCCGAATCACTGCGCAATGCTATAGAGAGCGGAGAGTATGAGACAGGTTCTCGTCTCCCCACAACGTCTGAACTCTGCTCGATCTATGGCGTCAGCAATACCACGGTAAAGAAGGCTCTCGATGAGCTCGAGGATCTCGGCCTAATCGCACGTCGCCGAGGGTCGGGCATCTACGTCAAGAGCATCGCTTCTTTGCGAAAGAGCCAGAAAGACAGTGTGAGTACCTCAGGTCAGATGTCTGGTCTCACCGCTGAGTACGCCGAGACCGACACCGTGATTACGAGCGAGGTACATGAGTTTTGCATAGAGCATCCCACGCCAGAAGTAGCGGATGCCCTTGACCTGCGCACCGAAGAATTCGTCTACCGGATTTGTCGCACACGTCTCGTCGACGGGAAACCCAAAAACGTCGAGTATACGTACATGCCAATCAACCTTGTCCCAGGGCTTTTGGAAGAGCACCTCCATGGAAGTATCTATCGCTACCTAGAGGAAGATCTGGGATTCAAGATATCGAGTGCCCACCGCGTGCTCTGCGCCGTCATGCCGAGCGATGAGGAATGCGCTTGGCTTCGCATCGGGCCAGACCAACCCCTCTTTGAGGTGCATCAAGTTGCCTATCTCGATGATGGTACGCCCTTCGAATACTCCACGACGCATCATGCGGGCGATTACAAGTTCTACGTCGTCAGTACGCATTAGTGCGGTGGGCCATCAGGGATATTCTCCCGATGACCCACTACATGTCTAACGAGCGTCATGGCATATGCCACGCGCAATCTCCTCTGCGCGGTGCGCCCATAAGAATGATATGATGAAGCTCACAATATAGCAGGGTAGAAGACTGCTGAGATAAGCTCCCGGAAACACCTGAATCGGTGCCCCGTTGATCACGATTACATTCACGTAGGTAAGCACGGCCGAAAGGATGAGCACGTACACCAGATTGATAAAGGCTGTCATCACCAGACCAAACTTCAAGCCGTCTCGAGGTGTAAGCCCAAGCCTTCCCGCAACTGCCATACCCCATTTTGGCAGAGGCAGCAGGATACCGACCGCACATCCCACCACATATGAAATCACGCAGCTCCGGAGTGCCGAGACAAGGTAAACGCGCGCGAATACTTCCTGTGGAACATTGGCATTTCGCATGCCAAGCCAGCACGACAGGAATGACAAAACGATGCAGATGGGTATGTTTGTGAGCAGCGCGCTAACCACCCTCGTCTTCATGCTCATGGTTACGACCTCCATACACTATCGACTCGGAATAAAGACTACGATGTCGCCATCTTCAATGACGTCAAACATCAAGAGTTCTCCCCCGCTGAGACGTCCCACGAGATTGCGCGTGCCGTCATTCTCGATGGGTTTGAGCACCACCTGCACCTCGCCCGCATAGTGCTTATAGTTGTCGTTGACCATGACCACATCGCCAACCGCGAAATACTCCCCGTCATAGCGACGCGGTGCGATGGTTTCGCTCGCAAAGAACGAACGAGGGCCACGTGAGCGCCAAATCCACTCCGAAGAGTCGCCCATATCCACATGCGGGAAGTATTCAAAGAGAATGGTCTTCTCCACAGAAGTGAGATCGAACACTGGCTCGACACGCACCTTCTTTTGCGTCATAAGATCAAGCCTGCTTCCCAGATAGGAAAAGATCTCCTCGACCATCGCTCTATGCGCGTCACTCAGGTAATGGGGCTCAACGGGCGTCAAAACCTCATGCACGGCTTCAAGTTCCTCTTCACTAGCATAGGCGTTACCAAAGAACACTTCGGTAGCACCCCCTGCCACCAGTATGCGCGCCTGAAGCTCAGCCGGGTAATCCCGCAGCCGCTCGACAGTCGGAAGCCCACACTGGGCATCCCATACACCATGCGTTCCCGGTGCCTGCGATGCGGCGAACGCACCGATGCGCACGCCAGCAGCTTGGAGGCGCCGGTTCACCTCGCAATACTTGTCCCAACGAAATCCTGTGTAGCGCTGCGGGTAGAAGTTGTGACACGCAAGGATTTGGTCCCTGCTTGCTCCACGCTCGACAAGAGCTTCTATATGCTCAGGCGCGAGCGCGCTTGCGTTGTACTCTATCTTCATGCCATAGGGATTTCCAAGCATCGCGAGATTGTCGTCTTGGCCGTAAGCCCCGTCCATCCGTAGTATGTCGCACTTGATGTCAGCAAATACGCGTAGGTCATGAGGCATTGCACCAAGGCGCTCCATGCATTCAGGATTGATGTCAAGAGAAACCTCCATGCCGTGTTTATGTGCGCACGCATTGAGTTCGGCAAAGAGCGACAGTACTTCCTCGGATGTGCCATCAACGGAAAACATGCTGCTAAAGACACGCGTGAAGCCATGGTGTGCAGCCAAGGCCACATACTCCTGAATTTCTGAGAGCGGCCGCATGTCGGGAAACACCGAAATGCCCAGTCTGGTCATCTTTCCCCTTCCTTAGGAGATTCCTCCGTATATGCAAAAAGGCGGGGAGAACCGCAGTCCTCCCCGCCCTAGAGCTCACTTTGCCTACTTCTTATTTGAAGTGATTCTCATAGAGGTCGATGAGCTCGACGGCAAGCTGCTTGAAGACCTCGCAGCTCATCATCTGGTCCTCGGCGTGGATGAGGAGGACGCACACGATGTCGGTGCGGCCCTGGGCCTCCCACATGAGGAGCTTGTTGTGCGGCTCATGAGCCACGACCATCATGTCATCGCCATTCTTAATCATCTCGCGGGCCTCGTCGAAGCGACCCTCCTTGGCAGCCTGAATGGCCGAGATGTAGTTGGACTTGGCACCACCAGCGGAACTAATGACCTGGAAGCAAATGAGCTCCATCTCTTCTGTCATGCTTAAACCTCCTTATGTCGAAATTATTACAAAAGCCTTGTAAAAAGCCGGTGACGAACAACGGCGTCACCGGCAAGTAGACAAAACCTTACGCGGCGTCCTGACCCTGCTCCATCGCCAGGTACTCAGCATCTACCGAGCGTGCGAACGGCAGGTAGATGAAGAACGAGGCAACCAGCGTGAGTGCCTGCCATGCAGCGGCCTGCCAGCCGATGCAGAGGAGACCGGAAAGGATGGGAGGCGTGGTCCAAGGAACCGTAACGCCCATCGTATAAGGCATGAAGCCGATGTCGGTGAGGATGTACGCGCCAATGTTGGACACGAGCGGAGCGGCCACGAACGGGACGATCAGCTTGGGGTTAAGAACGATCGGGGTACCGAAGAGAACGGGCTCGTTGATGTTGAAGATGCCGCAGCCGAGGCCGAGCTTACCAACCTGCTTCATCTGAGCAGACTTCGCCATGAAGGTCATGAAGATAACGAGACCGAGCGTGATGCCGGAACCAGAGATGGCCTGGAAGCAGTTGCAGAATGCCTCGGTGAAGATGTGGCCACCCTCAGCACCAATCTGGAAGACAGCCTGGTCGCGAGGAACACCAGAGTCAACAAGGCGCTTGAAGATCTCGGCGTTCTCTGCCTGGTTGGCAAGACCGATGGGCTGGGTAACGGAGCCAACGACCGTTGCGCCGTGGACGCCGAAGAACCACAGGATAGGAATAAGAGCCTCAAAGATGATGACGCCAGGCAGCGAGTCGCCGAGGCCCTGGAGCGGCGTCTGGACGAAGCGATAGATAACCTCAATCGGGGTAACGCCACCGATAGCCTCGCAAAGACCAAAGACTACAACAGCGCCGGTGCAGATGACGGCAGCAGGAATGAGGCCGGTGAATGCAGCGGCAACGCCATCAGGCACGCCCTCGGGCATCTTGATGCGGATGTCCTTGGCCATGAACATGCTGTAGATCAAGCCACTGAGAAGACCAGCGAGAATTGCGCCGATCATGCCCTGGCCAGCCAGCCAGGTCTTGTTCAGACCAGAAACGCTTGCGGCAACGACCTTGCCACCCTCGGCTGCGCTTGCGGCAGCCTCAGCAGCAGCGTTCGTATCGACGGCAGCGATACCAGCAGCAATGCCACCCTCAGCGGAGGGATCAATGGTGAGGCCAACGTAGTCGGGGATGAAGATGAGGAACACGGCGAGGGAGATGACGCCAGCGGACAGCGGCTCCCAGCCATCGTTCTTTGCCCAAGTGTAGCCGACGCCCACGGCGCAGACCATAGCGATGATCTGGAACGTGGAGGTGTAGCCGTGAGACAGGAACGGTACGATGCCAAGGCTCGTGATGAAGTCTGCAGCAGCCTGAATGGGCAGCTGGAACAGCAGCAGGTACACAGCACCAACGATGATGAGCGGCATGGTGAACATCATGCCGTCCTTAATCGCACGGACGCCGCGCGTGTTTACGAATTTCATAAACGCGGGGAGAATATTATTCTGAATGAAATCGCCCACGATAACTCCTTCCTTTCAATCAAGATCTGGCCGGGCCAGTCGGCCAATCGCTTTCAGTAGGTAAAGTGGTATTCGCTATATGCGCGAGTGAGTAACTTACTTGTTGGCGAGCTTCTTGGCGAAGGCGAGAACGTTCTTGCCGTTGACCATGCCGTAGTCGGCCATGGGGATGACGTCGCAGGGAACGCCCTTGGCAGCGGCGGTCTTCTGCATCTGAGCCTTCATGTAGCCAACCTGGGGTCCGAGCAGAGCGACGTCGACGCCGTCAAGGTGCTGATCCATCTCGCCCACGGGGAAGGCGATGATATCGACCTCGGTGCCCTCAGCGGCAGCGGCTTCCTCCATCTTGCGGACGAGGAGGCTGGTGGACATGCCAGCGGCGCAGAACAAACGGATGGTGAGCATAATGGTACTTCCTTTCCCTTGCTTCCTACTGCCCGAACGGCGTCCGGGCATGCCTACATAAGTGCATGCCTTTGCTCCTTACGACATGCCTTACTCCTAAATTACATCTCTTCACCACATTTGAAAAGAGGAAATGTGTCCACTTCTCACAGGTGAAGCGACATTTGATGAGTATAGACCTTCGCAAGCTTAACAAGCTTTAAATCTGTAACTTATTTGGTGAGTGGTCAGACGTTGATTTTTGTATTCATGTATGCTAAGCAGGGCTAGTTAGAGAACAATCTTGCACACCCATAGGAGGCACGAAGTGTTTCTCTCCGTTGACGTAGGCAACACGCAGACAACCATCGGACTCTTTGACGAGGATGGTACGAACCTTATGGGCTGGCGCATGCCCACCCTACATACGGACACCTCCGACAGCCTCAGATCGAGACTCTATGGCTACCTCGCTATGGATGGCTTTGACATCAGCAGTGTCGACGATGCCGCCGTGGCCAGTGTCGTTCCCGTCCTCTCGCGCGCTTGGATGCGCTGCTTCCAACGCATGTTTGGACGCGATCCCCTGCTCATAAGCCCGGGCACTTCTTGCGACATGCCGCTTCTACTCAAAAATCCTGCACGCGTCGGCGCCGATCGCATCGCCAACGCCATCGCCGCACTACGCACCTATGGGGCACCCGTCATCGTCGTGGACTTCGGCACGGCAACGAATATCGATGTCGTGGACCGAGACGGCGCGTATAGGGGCGGCACCATCGCCCCGGGCGTTATGCTCTCGGCCGATGCGCTCTTCGCGCGGGCCGCAAAGCTTGCGAGCGTCCCCATAGAAGCTCCCGCGCATGCACTAGGCGACTCCACCGAGACCGCCGTGCAGTCGGGACTCGTGATTGGTGCTGCCGCGCAGGCTGAAGGTTTGGTGTCGCGCATCAAGGCGGAACTCGCCATCGAGGATGCCGCCGTGGTGGGAACGGGCGGTCTTGCGCGCACCGTAGGCGTAGCGACTGACCTCTTTGACGCGATAGATCCCGATCTCACGCTTCGCGGCATTCGCGACATCTGGCACTGGGTTCGCACGCACTGAGCGCAGATACGCTAGTCGTTCTGCCACTCGACGAGGCCAAGCTCCGCAATGACCTTGCCCACGCGCAGCTCCTCAGGCTGCACCACGACACCTGAATGTGTGAGGAATCGTACCGGATCAGGCATGAGGTCATCCATCGGCACGAGAACGAACTCCCGCTCACCGAGTCTCGGATGTGGGAGGGCAAGCCGCGCACCGTGATGCTCCTCACCTTGAACCCAGCACAAATCCAAATCGATGGTTCGTGGCCCATGTCCGGATTCCTTGGGATCGCGCGTGCGTCCCATCTCGTCCTCTATGCGGAGCAGGTGGTCGAGCAAGACAAGTGGATGCAGCTCAGTGCGAATCTCCGCCATGGCGTTGGCCACTGGCGTGGCAATGCCATACGCGGGCTCCGTTTCGTAGGCATTGCTGACGTTAACCACGCAGGTCAGTGGCACCTTGTCGATGCGCCGCGCCGCCTCGGCGAGGTTTTCCAAGCGATTGCCGACATTCGACCCCAGCGCCACGAACCCCTGCCTCTGATCGGCGCGTGAGACCGCCCAATACGACGTGAGCGCCTTGAATGCGCCCTTTACATCATGCACGCGCAGCACACGCGCCCCGCACTCCACCGCGGAGAGGCACATGCCCATGGTCGCCGCATCGCGCTCCAGGGCCTCATCGGTAGCCGTGACAGCCCCCACGAAGCGCTTGCGAGAAACGGCACACATCACGTGATAGCCCATGGAGACGAGCTTCCTTGTATTGCGCTGAATGATGACATCCTCGTCCGTGGACTTTTGGAAGCCCGCACCGGGGTCGATACAGATGCGATCATGAGCAACGCCCGCACGTAACAGCGTACGTGCCTGGTCGCCCAAGAAACCCATGACATCACGCATCACGGGCATCTCGTCGGGGAGCGTAAAGCGTCGTGCGCTGGGCACCTGCCGCCGCGCGGGCAGACTCGTGTCGAGGCGCACGGAACGCCGGGAGTTGCGACCGGACTTCTGGTTCCAGTGCATGACGATGACACCACAGTCCCACTCCGCCACGACATCGACCATGTCCTGCTCCGTAAAGCCGGAGACGTCGTTGACGATGGAAGCTCCGAGCTCCAGACAAGTCTGTGCGACCTCAGCATGGCGCGTGTCTATCGACACGATGGCACCCCGCTCGCACAAAGCCTCCACAACAGGCGCCACGCGGTCAAGCTCGACTTCGGGATCAACCGGCTCATGACCAGGGCGCGTAGACTCGCCACCCACGTCGATGATGTCGGCCCCGTCATCGAGCATGGCAAGCCCATGAGCTATGGCCGCCTCGACGTCCATATGGTCGCCACCATCGGAGAACGAGTCAGGCGTGACATTGAGCACGCCCATGATGCGTGGCCTTGCAAGCGATATATCGTGGCGTGCGCACCGCCAGCTGTTGTAGTTGTCGCGTAGCATCCCGTGCCCTTCGGATTTGGTACAATCCGTGTGATTCTAGCGCTTTTTGTGCGTAAGGCCAAATTTTCCGTATAGAAAATACGACAAACGTGACATAGAGGCAATGGTGAGGTGCGCAAAAGGTGCTATTCCTTTTGCGCACTTAAAAATGATACGCTGCGGCTACCAGTCGAAAGCTTTTGCGATATCGCAAGCGAGCACGAGGTCGGCCGACGAATCCTGCCCAGTGGGCTGCAGGTTGCAGATCACGAGGTCACTACCTCGGAAGTAGCGCACAAGACCTGCCGCCGGATACACCACGAGTGACGTGCCTCCGATGATGAGCAGGTCGCACGATGCGATGGCACGCACGGCCCCGTCTATCACGCGCTCGTCGAGTCCTTCTTCGTAGAGAACCACGTCGGGCTTCACCTCGCCGCCACATTTTTCGCAATGCGGCACACCTTTGGTACCCAGCACCCACTCTGCTGAGTAAACCTCACCGCAGCGACGGCATATGTTGCGATGAACGGAGCCGTGCAACTCCCACACACGCTTCGAGCCGGCAAGCTGGTGCAGGCCATCGATGTTTTGCGTGACGACCGCGCTTACCTTGCCCTCGGCTTCGAGCTCGGCCAGCTTGCGATGCGCCTGGCAGGGTTTAGCCCCAAGAGCGATCATCTTTGTCCGGTAGAAGTCAAAGAATTCCTCGGTGTGCGTGTCGTAGAAGCTCCGTGAGAGCATCGTCTCGGGTGGATACTTGAAGCGCTGATGGTACAGTCCATCCGGCGAACGAAAGTCAGGGATGCCACTCGCCGTGCTCACCCCCGCCCCACCAAAGAAGACGACACTACCCGCTCGGTCAACTCGTTCCTTCAAAGCCTGCGCTGCCTCTCGCGCATCGGTTATCGTCCGTCCCATGTCGTGCTCCTTTCTCCGGATGGTCACATGATACGCCACCTGTCAACCAAGGTATACAATGGCATGCAGCCCACGGAAGGAGATCCCATGCCACGCCCGCCCTTCGCCTGCGACGTTCACACGCACACGTTGTTCTCGCGTCATGCATACTCGACTATCGGGGAATGCGTGACGGCGGCACGCGAGGCCGGCCTCGAGCTTATCGGCTCAACGGATCACTACTCATGCATGATAAGCCCCACTCTGCACGTGCGCGACTACCAGCATTTCATCAACTTCGCAATGTGGCCACGCATCTGGGATGGCGTGCAGGTAATGCGCGGTGTGGAAGCCGACATCGTGGACCTCGGTGGGCACCTCTTTGGTTGGGACATGACCCTGAGAGAGGGCATCACCGGACGGGCGTTTCGCCAAGAGCTGACACTCAAGGAATACGTATGGCGCGGCCTCGACTACGTCATCGCCAGCATCCACGACCAGACCTTTGCCGAAGACGCGACAATCGGCCAGACCACCGACATGTATGTAGGCGCGCTTGACGACCCCAAAGTGCTCATCCTCGGCCATACGGGACGGGCAGGCGTCCGTTTCGACGTGGACACGGTGCTGCTTGCCGCAAAGGAGCGCGGCAAGCTCATCGAAATCAACGAGCACAGCTTCGAACCTCACTATGGGGAACACACCCAACGCGCATGTCGTCACATTGCCGAGCGTTGCGCCGAACTCGGGGTCACGATATCCACCGGCACCGACGCTCACATAGCCTGTGACGTCGGGCGATTTGATCACACCGATGCCATGCTCAAAGAAATCCACTTCCCACCAGAGCTGGTGGCCACACGCGACGCCAAGACGTTCCTCGACACGCTCGACAACGCCCTCGGCACATGAGGCGCCATGGAAGCATATCCCCACAGCACACCGCTACGTGGTAGAGTAGGGAAGCATCCGACCATCGGTAGACAAGGAGCCTTCCCATGGCAACCGATTCCCCCGCGCGGCAGGAGCTGCGCCTCGTCTCGTGGAACGTCAACGGTCTTCGCGCCGTGCTCAAGAAAGACCCGAGCTTCGAGGAGATATTCCGCGCACTTGACGCCGACGTCTTTGCCATCCAAGAGACCAAGCTCCAGGATGACCAGCGCGCCAAACTAGGCCTTGACTTCGAGGGTTACCACCAGGTCTGGAGCTTCGCCGAACGCAAGGGCTACTCAGGGACAGCCGTATGGTGCCGTGAGGAGCCAATCCAAGTCATCCGCCACACCGGCTGCGAGGTAGCCGACGATGAAGGCCGTGTGTGCGCGCTGGAATTTGACAAGTACTGGTTCGTCAACGTCTACACGCCCAATGCACAGAACGAGCTCAAACGCATCGACGTGCGGCTTGCCTGGGACGCTCGCTATCGTGAGTTCCTTGGTGAGCTGGCACAGACGAAACCTGTGATAACCTGCGGAGACTTCAACGTTGCCCACGAGGAGATCGACCTCAAGAACCCCGGCCCCAACCGCGGCAACGCCGGCTTCTCGGACGAGGAGCGCGAGAGCTTCACCAAGTTGCTCGACTCCGGTCTCGTTGACACATTCCGCTCCCGCTTCCCTGACCTTGAGGGCGCCTATAGCTGGTGGAGCTATCGCATGCGAGCACGGGCGCGCAACGCTGGCTGGCGCATCGACTACTTCCTCGTAAGCGAATCCATCGCCGACCAAGTGACCGGCGCGGCAATCCTCAACGAAGTGTACGGGTCGGACCACTGTCCCGTGGAGCTGATGATCGAGCTGTAAGGTCTATGCAGGGGAACACCATGTCAACAAGTACGCAACCGACAAAAAGAACCTCTCAGACGAGCCGGGCATCTAACGAGTCCCATCGACGCAGCAAGCGATCCGCGAAGACCTCTGCACACCAATGCAAGAACTGTGGTACTCCCGTCAACCTAGGTCTTCGCATCCCAAACTCCTGCAAAGAGTGCGGGGCATCGTTCTATCCCCGTCCGTCGTGGACAATAACCGCCACATTCTTTGTGGCGACCGTTGCCGCCGTGGGCATCATGGTGCTGCTCAGGCAAGTGTGTGAGATTAACGCCATCGTCATCTTCGTCGGCCTATGTGCGGGGTATGCGTTCTTCAACATCATTGAACTGATGCTCTTTCGCATGGGTATCTTGCGTCTTGCCAACGTGAATGCGGATGACATTTCGACCGGAGTCTCTCTGCACCCGACCGATGACGACGCCTTGTCCAAGGCGGAGGAGATGGTACGCGCAAAGACATATGCTGGGTCAAACAAGGCGCAGCGTACGGCCCAGGCACAGCAGCTCCGTGAGTCCGTACAGATGGCGAAGTCGCTTCGCTCGGGCTCTACGGACAATGCATCAACAAACGAGGTATCGGCAACCACACCTGTAGACGAACGCATGGAAACGGGCGAACCCGTACGCAGGGGAAAGCATTTCCGCAAGCCGTCAGTGCACACGACCACGTCCGATGATTCCTCAGCGCTGAACAAGCGGCGAATCAGCAACGCGGCGACCTCGTCGAACGACTCTCGTCAGACGAGGCCACGCTGCAGGTTTCTTCGTCTCTCCGACGGCAATGACGCGGACATCCGCAGAATGTCATCTCTGGCTACGCGCATCGTGCGTGAGCACTTCGACCCCATCGTGGGTGTTGAGCAAAACGATTACATGATGGCCCGCAACCAGACCCCCGAGGCCATAGCCGCGCAGATCGCCGATGGCTTCGAGTACTACTACGTGTATCCGCCCAGAACACGTGACAGTCAGAACCGCAATGCACCAATCGGCTTCCTCGCCATACGCGCACAGGATGACGGAGAGCTGAATCTCTCGAAGTTCTATCTCACAAAAGAGGAGCGTGGCAAGGGCTATGCGCGCTCAATGACATCCTTCGTGGCGCAGCGGGCACGCAAGTTGGGATGTGACCATGTGACCCTGCGCGTCAATCGCACCAACTACCAAGCCATTCTGGCTTATGAGCACCTCGGGTATCGTCGCGTGGGCGAACTCTGCACCGACATCGGCGGCGGCTTCCAGATGGATGACTACGTCTACGAACTCACGCTGTGGTAATGCAGCAAAGCGCTGACTATGCCACGGGGGCACAAGGAAGGAGTACCCCCGTGGCGTGTCATCATCGATAACTGTCCCAGAGAGCTTGCCAGGCGGGCATGGAGTTCACGATTGTGTCATAACTCACGCAGTAACCCACGCGCACCCAACCCGTGCAGCCAAAGGAGTCGCTAGGGACAGGCAGCAACTCAAAGCCCTTTGCCCGCTCAAAGAACGCATTCGCATCAGGTTCGAGAGCGCGCATCCATAGATAGAACGCGCCTTGCGGCTCCACGAACTCATAACCGATTCGACTCAGACCCTCGGTGAGGGCTTTGCGATTGCGCGTGTAGGCGTCGATGTTCGTCGGCTCGTCCACACAGTCGATGAGCACGCGCTGAAAGAGCGCTGGTGCGCACACGAATCCCATCTTGCGCCCCGCACCGGCAACGGCGGGAACGAGCAGGTCGTGCTCGGGATTCGTACCCGGCACAAGCACCCAACCGATGCGCTCGCCAGGCAGGCTCAACGACTTCGAGTACGAATAGCAAACGATGGTGCGTTTGTAGATGTCGGGCACCCACGGGACTTCGACGTCGTAGGCAATCTCACGATACGGCTCGTCGGAGATGAGGTAGATGGGCTGACCGAGTTCGACACTCTTTGCGCTCAGCACTTCGGCGAGGGCTTCGAGGTTCTCTCGCGCGTATACCGCACCGACGGGATTGTTCGGCGAGTCGATCATCACGGCCTTAGTGCTCGATGTGATGGCGGCCTCCACAGCCGCCACGTCTATCTGGAAGGTCGCCTCATCAGCCATAACCTCCACGCACTCGGCTCCGGCGTTCTGGATGAACACGGCATACTCGGGAAAATATGGCGCAATGACGATGACTTGGTCCCCGTCGTTACAGAGAGCGTTGAGCACGATGGAGATGGACGCAGCTGCCCCACAGGTAAGGTAGAGGTCACCGGGGTCATACGCCGTGCCAAAGCGGCGATTGAGCGACTTGGCCACAGCCTCACGAGCGGCCGGCAGACCGTTGGCTGGCGTGTAACCGTGAAGCGCCGTGGCGGGAAGCGTGAGCGCATGGGCAATGGAGTCGCGTACGGCATCGGGAGCGGGCACGCTTGGATTGCCCAGTGAGAAATCATAGACGTTCTCTGCACCTATCTGTGCCTTACGCGCCGCGCCGTAGGCAGCAATCTCGCGGATGCTCGACTTCGAGGCACCATAGGCGTAGCTCTGCTCGTTGATGCTCATAGTAATCTCCTATCTGTTGCGTGGGGCACATTGTACGCCTAGGGCAATTATGTACGCAACGTGTGTGGGCGGTGGAGTGCTTGTGACTGACAATTTGTGGGTTTGGCAGGCCGTAGAAGCGGAGACAATATAAACAGGCGATAGCGGAAAGCAGCATCGCCGACTCTCCTTCCTTCGTACGCGAGGCCAGCGCGTACCCTGTCTGAAGTAAGCTACAGGCCATCGGGTTCCTCCTTCCGCCCGGTGGCCTGTTGCGTTATCCGCCCGATATCAGTAGCTCGCGTCGTCGTAACCATAGGAGTCGTACTCGTCGTACGAATCAGCATTGCTCCCGTATCCCGTGCCACCGTAGGGGCTACTCCCTCCCGTCGTGCCACTCGTGCCACTCCCGCTGCTCGTCCTGCCACTTGTCCCAGAAGAACCATAGCCGTTGGAGCCCGTGTCACCGTACCCGTCCGTGCCGTAGCCACCCGACGATCCGTATCCATTAGAGCCATAGCCGTTACCCGCGCCGTTACTGGTCCCCGTCCCGTAGCCGTTGCTCGTGCCGTAGCCAGTTTCCGTTCCGTAATCGCTTTCCGTACCATATTCGCCATACCCGGAACCCATGCCCGTGTAACCGTTGGTTCCACCCATAGGATTCACCGCATCGGTTCCATCAGGATTCTTTGGCGTCTCGTCTTTCTCCTGGATTCGCAGACCGAGGCCCCTTGCGGGGTCGAGATTCTGTCCGATGTCATCCACGAGGATGCTGTATCCAGTGCGAGGAAGCATCCATCCTTCCGTTCCCAATGTGGGATCGCACACGCACTGCATACCCGTAGTCTTGTCCGTCACCAAGCAGAGAGCACTCCCTTCTTGGCCTTCCTCTGACTCCGAATATACTATGGGCACAGCAATCGCATCCCCATAGTCGAAGTAACGCAGGCACAGGGCCATGACCGCTGAGAATTCGTACGCATCACCCTGGTATTCGCCCGTCTCGGCTCCCGAGCGGAAGAACTCACGCGCAGATCGCGCCACCCAGTCAAGTCCCATAGGCTTGTCCACGCGATAGAGATAGGAGCTCTGAACGACATCGTCATATGTCCGCTCGGCGGCCTGCTCGGCAGTGTCACCCTCCATGGTATGCGCGTCGCAATAGTCGCGTATGTACGCATCGAGTTCTTCGTCTTCGACCGTGAAGCTCCCAGAGGCGTTCCACGGGTCGGCAACACCTGCGTACACCGTCTGCGGAGCTATTTCACCGGTACCAGTGTCCGGCGCAGCTCCGGCAAGTGCTTCTTGCGAGACCTTGACCGCATTGTCCACATGACGAAAGATAAAGGTCGCCAACGCAAGCGAACCAGCCAGGCTCACTATAGGCAGCAGACAAGCCACTATGTCGAGCAGCACCGAGCGTTTCTTTGGCTCGCGCCGATCTCGCGCGTTCTCATCTCTTCGTGCCATGAAATCCTCCAGCCTTGCGAAAAAGCGGTGTTGCAACATTCTACTAGCACGGGAAGCCGAATGCCACCTGACCGCTAGCCCACAGTGGGATCGTGGTCATTTTTGACCACGATCCCACTGTGGGCTAGCGGTCAAATCTACAGGCGACCAAGGATTGCCGGAGCTACCACGCCGCCACCGGCAAGGGTGATGTTGTTGCAAAAGATAAGGTCGTCGATGTCGTTCTGGCGAACGAAGTCATCGATGTTGCTCTCGAAATAGCGGAAGTCGCCCACGTAGACGGTCTGGTAGTGGTCAACCAGCCATGGGGCGAAGAAGTCACCGAAGGAGTCCTTTATGAGCAGGCAGGCCGAACCATCGTCGAGTTTTGGATTCTCAATCTTTTGCAGAGGTTGGTCACCCATGATGAATCCCATGGTTTTGCCTGTCACGTCCCAGTCGGAGGTATCGGTAATCACGTTGTAGTCATCGCTCACCGTGCCGTCCTGATCCCAAAGGCGCATCTTGTTGGTTCCGTTGGGTATCCACGCCTCCACGTAGTCTGGATTCGCCGCCATCGCATCGCTATTCAACTGCGCGTATAGCGACCCGAGGAAGTCGCCCATGTTGATGTGCTTCATGTCGTCGAGATTCTCAGGTTCGATGCCCTTCTCCTTACAGAACGCCACATAGGCGTAGTAAGCACCCAGCGCGGTCCAGTGGTGGTCTGTGCGGAAGAAGATATACTCGTCGTCGTGCGCTTTTAGCTCGGGCACAGAATCGATAGGATGGACGTCATCGTTGTAGAGACTGTAATAATACTCGATGGCGTCTATCTGGTTGGTCCCACCGAGATCCTTGACCTCTTGGTCCGAGAGCAGGATGCCCGAGGCGTTGGGAGCGACGAGCGAGTAGACCGTGGCCTCACCCGACAGTTCCTCCGCAGCAGCATTCATGGCGTCGGCATACTCCTGCACGGCATCTTGATCGAAATAGTAGATATTGTAGGCGGCATCGCCCTTGACGTAGAGTCCATCGAGCACCTGGTCCTGTATCGCCTCAGCCATGACCTCTTGCGCAGGCACTTCCACCCTGCCACGCTCGCGACGCGCCTTCGAACCAGTCCCGCCCTTCGATGTGTCCGCGCTCGCGTTCGTATCAGAATCATTAGATTCGCCGTCGGAGGTCCCGTCCGTCGTTGAGCTGCTAGCGGGAGGCAACTCGTCAGCCCGCTTTGTGCCACCAATCATCTGCGTCTCAGTCTGAATCCCATGTAGTCCGTCTAACGCCTGGTCAGCCGCTACGAGCTGTTCGCGCGGCGGATAGGTGTCGCTGTACCAGAGGGCGAGATCCGAGAAGTACTCGCCACTCCAGAATCCGCTCCATGTGAGCTGCGGCATGGCCGTGAGCGTACGCTTCTCGACCTCCGAGGTCGTGGGACGCGCAAAGAAGAGCAGGCCGACCACTGCCCCCGCTGCAAGCACAACCGCACTCGCGGCAACGCCAACCCGACGATACGCTCCAACCTTTCGCATACGCGCCGCCTGCTCGCGCGACCTGCGCCGAGATCTGCGCTGCGGCCCGCGTTCTGCGCTGCGTCGCGGCCCGTGCTCTTCGCCGCGTCGCCGAGCTTGATCGTCGGGACGCCTAGCCGTCCGACCTTGCTCCGCACGCCTACGTTGCCGCCTTTGTTCCTCAGCCATGGAATTCGCCTCTCTCACGAAAACGTGACATGCTCATAGAGCCCATGCCGTCTTCGCCGCTAGAACTGGAAGTAGATGAAGGGGTTGTAGCTCGCACCTGCCAAGGCAATCACGGAGAGCACGAGCAAGACAGGGGGCGTCGCTGCCTCGAGAACGCCAAACACCGCGAGTACGACGTTGTTGCCACGCGTTCTGCCATAGAGCCATTTGCGTAGTCGCACCCCCACGTCAGTGCAAGCAACGATGGAGACCAGAACGAGGAAAACGTTCTGCAACAGCACTGTCCGTACGGTAAGGTTGGTAAGCCCACCTCCACCGAAGCCGACCATACCCTTGACCACCGTCGCGAGCTCGCCGAAATCCTCGAACCGGAAGAGCACCCAGCCGAAATACACGACAAGCAATGCGCACAGGTGACCGAGCACCTTTGGCATGTGGTCACGGATGACGAAACGCTCGAGCAGCAGAAAAACGAGGAAGTACAGGCCCCACAGGATGTAGTTCCAACTTGCCCCATGCCAAAGGCCCGTGAGAAACCAGACGACAGCCATATTGCGCACGTAGGCAGGTATGGAGCAGCGGCTACCGCCGAGCGGGATGTACACGTAATCACGGAAAAAGCTCGAGAGCGAGATGTGCCAACGCCGCCAGAAGTCCTGCACCGACGAGGCAAGGTAGGGATGGTCGAAGTTTTCCAAGTAGTGGAAGCCGATCATGCGACCCAAGCCGATGGCCATGTCAGAATACGCTGAGAAATCCAGGTATATCTGCAGCATGTAGAAGAGCATCCCCAGCCAGTAGCCAGCAACGGATTGGCCGGCAAGCGCGTCAGAGCCCACAGGCACAAGCGCATCGGCAGCTGCGGCACATGCGTTGGCAAGCAGTGTCTTCTTTGCAAGGCCCACACAGAAACGACGAACACCCACATACCTATCGGTCTGCGTCACACGACGATGCTCAATCTCGTTCGCGACGGTCTGATATCGCACGATAGGGCCGGCGATGCACTGATGAAAGAGCGATGAGTAGAGAAGCAGCTTCCAGTACACGGGCTGTGCCTCAACCTTGCCGCGATACACGTCGCAGACATAGCTGATGAGCTGGAAGGTGTAGAACGAGATGCCGATGGGCAGTACGATCTGCGGGATTTCGGCTGGTACGCCAAAGACCCCCTGCACCATACCGAGCACCCACGTGGCATATTTGAAGAACGCCAGCAATCCGAGCAGCACCACGCATTCCCCGACAAGGGCAGCACGACGGCGTGCCTGCGTCGGAGCATACTGAATCATCAGAGCAAACAACCAGCTCGCAGCCGTCTCGCCCATGAGTAGCACCACATACCGCGGCCCTCCCCATGCATAGAAGATGAGAGACGACACGAGCAGAACGGGGTTCTTTGCGCGCTCCGGCACGACAGCGTACACGAGTAGGTGCAATGCGAGAAACGCAAAGAGAAACACGAGACTGGAGAATACCATGGCGTATGTCCTTATGGATACGTAATCAAATGTTGTAGATGGTAAAACAGGGGTTACATGTTATGCATTCTCAAAGTCCTGAATCTGCATGTTGTACGCCGTCTCAGGCAACATCCAACCATTTGTGCCTAGGGATGTGTCGCACAGGCATGCCTCCCCGTCGGTATTTGTGACGAGCACGATACCATGATCGCCCCAGCCACCACTCTGCAACTCGAGGACAATCCCTTCGGCATGCGCGTCTTCGAGCCCCATGTATTGAAGGCAGTAGCTCAGGAACGCGGCGAACTCATAGCAGTTGCCACTGCAGTCGTGGTCATAATACTTGTGAGCATACTCGATGCGCCAATCCTTCCCTGAGGGATGCTGAGCGTCGTCACGCTCCACGTATTCCGACCATGCGACCCCTTTGTAGACCTCGAGAAGAGCTGTTTCGTTGTCCATGTCCGTGGTGGCGATCCCATCGCAGAACTCCTTGACGTCCTCATCGAGCGAGGCGTCACCCGTGGCGAAGGTGCCGGAATCCGTCCATGGACTCTTTACCCCGCTCGAGGTCTTTGTTTGGCTTTTTGAGCTTGTGGACGAGCTCGAGCTTTCGGAGCTTGACGTCGTATCGGATTCGTCCTCGTCATCACCTATCGTCGTCACGTCTTCTGACGCGCTTCTCGCATCGTCTGTGGTTTCCGTAAGCGTCTGGGATTTCCGTGTACCCGATGCCTCCGATGCCGAAGAGGCAGTCTGGGCACTCTCGACACCCGCCACGTCAACTGGCTGGCCACTAGTGCCCAAGATCACGAACCTTGTCACGATGACTGATGCGACGATACTGATAATCCATACGGCAAGCGCAGCAGCTAGAGGTATTCTCGCGCCACCACGACGTGCGGATACCTCGCGGTTCGGTGCTTGGGACTCCCGATAGTCCGACTGCCGTGAGGGGCGGTCGTGCACCGCATCAGCACGTACTGTCGATCGGGCTGGTTGAGTGCTGCGCCGGACCGTTGTCCTTGTCATCGGCTGACCAGTTCGACGGGTTGGGCGACGGTTCTGTCCTTGCGGAGGCTGAGCCGTGCGTCGGCGCTGCGGTTGTGCTGTGGTTGTTTCGGATCGCCGTGCTGAACGGCTATCTCCCTGGTTCGTATTGCTCATTTCTTTGCCTAATCCGCCTATCTTTCATTTGCGCAAATCCGATATGCGCACGTAACTCTTGACTCACGAAAGCTGGCCGAACACTTCCGCCAACATCAGAACTGATTGTAGATGAACTCTGCCGACGAGCCGAACCCCGAGAATGTCACAAAGAGGAACAGCCCTATCAGGCCGCCAGCGACCGAGAGGCCCACGAGAGTATTCGCGAGCATCGGATTCTTCGCCGTCCATGCGTCGAAACGGTCTCGAGTAGTCCGCTTCTTTGCCTTGCGCGCCATGTTAGCCCACCTCCGTGGCAAACTCGTAGAGAGCTCTTTGAGCGTCAATCCATCCCGTCCAACCAAAGTGGACGATGTCAAAGAGGAAGTACTTCTCGTACTCCCTGTCTGAGAAGTCCGCAAGCCGCGCACTGGGATGTGCCGCCACCACGTCGCGAATGCGCTGGTAGGCGGCAGTACGCGTCTCGAGATTGATGCCAATGTGATCGTAGTAGGGTCCCATGACCGGCTCGATGACGATGAGGGGCTGCACGCCACAAGCATCGCACACGTCGAGGAAGCAGTTCAGGTCATCGTACTCCGGCGTATCGGTGTAGGTCTCCCCTGCACGGGCACCTGCAAGCGAGTCGAGAGCGGGGCCAAGTTGCGTGGTATAGAACTCGTCCTCCGCTCCCCAGTCGTTAGTCGTGCTCATGGTCTGGGCAGTGACTAACGCCTCCGCACGCATCGCATCCCAGTCAGGCTGCTCGAGTGTGCCCTGCGCCATCGGGATGCCCTGTGAGCGTACGCCATCCAGGTCGTTGCGCAAGCGCAAATCACCCATGGCGTCAAAGACATGCCCGTCGACGCTGGACAGGGGATCGGCCGGCGATGCTGCACGCAGGGTCGCCTCATCGATGCCCTGCTCCTCAAGGCGGCGTCGCACATAGGTACGAGCCTCCTCAGGCACGGCTTCGTTGGCACAAAACGCCTCGTACAGGGGATACGAGAAACGTTCGCCGAAGCTTGCGTTGTCCAGACCGCCGTCGGTGTACTGACCGAGGCCTACGATGAGCGCGACCTTGTTGTGCGGAAGCCCCCCATCGGAAAGCGCGCCTATCGCAATGGAGTGCCAGAGGCATTGGTCGAATGCCTCTCCAACCAGCATGAGACGCAGGCCATAGTTATGCGCACCAATCACCTGGGAGGGTACCTGCGGCACCTGACGTGCTGGCGTGGAAAACTCAGAGGAGCCTAACACCAGCAGCGAATCGTCCCGCAGGTTTGCCCGCACGAAGTCCACACTCGAAGATTTGGTCCCCGAGTACACGTACCCATAGTCGACACTTTCGTCATGCTCCGACTGGGCGGGCAACGCCACGGAGTATCCCACCACGACCACAAGCGCTATCGCGACACCTCCGGCAAAGGCGATGAGCCTTCCATGCAAGACGCGTGAATCCATGCGCTCCCCTACAGGCGCTCGCTCACACGCGCTACGATCTTGTTGAGCGTATTCATCTCGGAACGCTCGAGCTCGGTCGGCGCGATGGATACACCAAACTCGTCCTTGATGGCCACTAGCAGCTCGATTGCCGCCATGGAATCCAAAATCTCCTCTTCAAAGAGATCCAGATCCGGCTCGTCCGCTACGTCCGGCTCGTCGGTGATATCGGCTACGAGGTCGATAATCTGCTGTCGAATGTCCGCCATAAGTTTCTCCTCTCGAAAGTCCGCGCCTTAGCCAAGCAACGGACTGATTACGTATCCGCCAAACAACGCAAAGCCAAAGAACACCGCCACCATGGTCACGGCCCACGACGTCACGCGGAACCAACGATCGCGACGATGCTGCTTGTAGAACTTCCAGTTCTTTTGCATGTAGTGACATCCGGCCAAGAGCAGACCGTGATAGATGCCGTACACGAAGTAATCCAAGGTTATGCCATGCCAGAGGCCCATGAGCGTCATGTTGATCATGAAGCCCACGCAGGCCGTCGTGACGCGTGACTTAAAGAGCTTCCGGCTCAGGGCAAACTGAGAGAAGCGCATGAACACGAAATCGCGCAGCCACGTGGAGAGCGAGATGTGCCAGCGATCCCAGAATTCCTTGATGTCTGTCGCCACGAACGGCGCCCGGAAGTTGCGCGGCACCTCGACGCCCAGCGCAAGGCCCAGACCCATCGCCATGTCCGAGTAACCGGCAAAGTCAAAGAACAGGTACAGCCCGTAGCCGAGCACCTCGATCAGCCAACCGAGTGCTCCCTGCCCCACCGCGGCAGGCACAAACCACATAAACCACTGCGCAAGTGCCGCGCCTACGAACTTGTAAAGCGCACCGACCACGAACCAACCTGCCCCCCGATAGAACCTCTCTAGATAGGCGTCTCGAGTGAGCGGTGTGCGGAGGTCCTGCACGAAAGTCCGACTCCGCTGGATTGGTCCCGACGTAAAGGTGGGGAAAAAGCACAAGAAGCCAAGGTATTCGAGCGTCGTCATATCGTCGATAAGGCCGTCATGCACCTCGAGCAGCACCTGCGTCGCCTTGAAGGTGATATAGGAGATGCCCAAGAAACCGGGGAAGTCCGGCGTGATGAGCACCCCCACCTTGTATGCCACGAGCGGCAGAATCTGTACAATCCTAACGAAACGACCAGATATGCCACGGCATAAATGAGCGCCGCTGGCGTGCGGAAGAAGAGCAGGAACAGCATGAGAACCGACGCACCAAGTGCGTAGCGTCCGAGCGGCCTACCCAAGACGCCGAGCACGAACGCCACTGCGACGATGGGCAAACAGAGCACAAAGAACGCTGGCTCGACGAAAAAGTCCATGCGTGCCGCCTATGCGTCAATGAGAGCCGAAAGAGCTTTGCGGTCAGCCTTGCCGTTGGTATTGAGCGGCATCTCGTCCAGATACCTGAAGGTTCGTGGAATCATATATGAAGGAAGCATGCCACGCACCAACGACTTGATCTGACGGGTGAGTTTGAGCCCACGGCCAGTAGCCGCCTCTGTAGGTACGACAAACGCCGTGAGATGGTGAATCGATCCGTCGCGCACGACAGGCAGCACGCACGCCATGTGGACAAGCGGCGTCGACACGAGCGTCGACTCGATGTCGCCCAGTTCGATGCGGTAACCATGGAGCTTAATCTGCAAATCGAGCCTGCCATGGAAATAGTAGAGCCCGTTCGACTCACGAGTCACCTCGTCACCCGTGCGATACGAGCGGCGTCCCTGAGCAAGCGATTCCGGACACACTCCAAAGGCGGCCTGAGTGAGATCAGGCCTTCCGTAGTAGCCTCTCGCAACGGTGTTACCCGCGACAAACAGCTCTCCCGGCTCTCCTCAAGTACCACGAGGTCGGATCCCGTCTTTGCGTAGCCGATGGGCAGAGCAAGGTCGTTCTCCAGCATCTCGTCGGTAATCTCGCAGAGGGTCACTAGGTCGGTCGACTCGGTGGGGCCATAGCCGTTGTAGACATGAATCCCAGGGAAGCGACGCTTGACTTCGCGCACGGTGGCAGGACGCAGCGTTTAACCCGCCAGCAGCATGCGCTTGAGGCGAGGCATCAGTGTCGCGTCGTACGCAGCGTCAGCCAAGCACTGCTCCACAAACGAAGGTGTTGATACCCAATCGGTAGCATCGCAATCAGCCAACGCCTCGAAGGTCTTTGCCAGGCTGGCATCGGCCTCGGCCTCAAGAGCGAACATGGTATCACCGCGTGTGGTACCGCAGACGAGATCTGTGATGCTCACGTCGAAGGAGTAAGGAGTGCGGTTGAACCACGTACGCACACCATCCTCCTCAAAGACGTAGTCGCTCATCATCCAGCGCGAGAACTCATCCACGCACTCGCCCGTAATCTCCACACCCTTAGGATCGCCCGTTGAGCCAGAGGTAAAGAGTATATAGAAGGTCCGGTCACGTCTCGTGCCGGGCAGTGCCTCGACCGCTTCCTGTGTGACCGTCTGCGCGCAGATGTCGCACAGGTCGTCAAGCGAGACGCGCGGGGCCGCCACCGCGGCAGCCCTGGCCGCGTCATTAGCCGTCGTGTCTATGAGCAGGGTATTCCCCACCTGCTCCACGATACGCGCCACACGATCAGTCGGATACACCGTGTCTACCGGTGCATAGGGATGTCCTGACTTCGCACACGCAAGGATGCACGTCAGCATGAAGGGCGACTTGTGACCAAAGAGCACGACAGGGACGCCCGGTGCCACATGGTCGGAATCAGCCAACCAGCACGCGAGCGCATTGGATCTGTCGCTCAGTTCGACATAGGTGATGCGCTCGCCCTCGCTGTTGCAAAATGCCACGCGATCGGGATGCACACGCGCCTGACCGTCGATGGCGTCAACGAGCTCGCTGCCAAACATGTAGGTTCCTATTGGTTGATGACGGGCATGTCTTCGCCGTAGCAGTTATCCTGCTCCTGCTTCGAGCCGCCACAGCCCGTGAGGCTCAGGGACGCGAAGCCCAAGGTGATGGCCAGAACAAGCGCAAGGAGTTTGTGGGTGCGATTCTTCATGTGTTTCTCCGAATTCCTCGTCGTTCACGGAACTACCAATGCTAGCACAAGGCGTGTCTTTGCTGCATAAGACAACAAAAAGCAGACATCGTATAAGGAAGCCATGCGCGCCAACCATTAGACGGTGGGATGTGTCGCCCGGTACTCGTTCCAGGTGTCGTCAAGCAGGGCTTGGACGATCTCGCCCTCGACCGTCTCACGCTCAAGGAGTACGCCCGCCATCGTATTCATCTGATCGCGACGCTCAGAGAGGACGTCCTCCGCGCGATGGTGTGCCTCACGCATGATGCGCTCGACTTCGTCGTCGATGCGCTTGGAGGTCTCAGCCGCCAAGTCATTGTGGTTCGCCCAGTCGCGGCCAAGGAATACCTCATGCTGTGCCTCGCCGAACACCTGGGTGCCCAGCTCCTCACTCATGCCGTAGCGCGTCACCATCTCGCGCGCCATCTTCGTCGCGCGCTCGAGGTCGTTGCTGGCGCCCGTCGTGATGTCATCGCAGAAGAGCTCCTCTGCCGTACGACCGCCGAGCAGCACGGCAATCTGGTCGAGCATGCCGTTGCGCGTCTCGAGGAAATGATCCTCCTCGGGCAGCTGAAGCGTGTAGCCAAGCGCCCGTCCGCGCGAGATGATGCTGATCTTGTGCACGGGATCGGAGTTCTCGAGCACATGTCCCACGAGTGCATGGCCGCACTCGTGGTAGGCGATCGTGCGTCGCTCCGTCTCCGTCATGACACGGGACTTCTTTTCTGGTCCTGCGATAACGCGCTCCATAGCTTCCTCGATCTCGGTCATCGAGATGGCGCTCTTGTGACGACGCGCGGCCAGTAGCGCGGCCTCGTTCATAAGGTTTGCGAGGTCAGCGCCCGTAAAGCCTGGTGTGAGCTTGGCAAGGGCCGCAAAATCGATGTTTGGCTCGAGTGGCTTATGCTCCGAATGCACATGTAGAATCTGCTCGCGCCCCTTCACGTCGGGTCGATCCACGGTGATCTGTCGATCAAAGCGCCCCGGGCGAAGAAGTGCGGGGTCGAGGATGTCGGGGCGGTTCGTAGCGGCGATGAGGATGACGGCGGTGTTGTCCTCGAAACCGTCCATCTCGACGAGCAGCTGGTTGAGCGTCTGCTCGCGCTCGTCGTGGCCACCACCAAGGCCCGCTCCGCGCTGCCGTCCCACCGCGTCGATCTCGTCGATGAAGATGATGGAGGGGGATGCGTCCTTGGCCTGTTTGAAGAGGTCGCGCACGCGTGAGGCACCGACACCCACGAACATCTCCACGAAGTCGGAGCCGGATATCGAGAAGAACGGCACACCTGCCTCGCCGGCTACTGCCTTGGCGAGCAATGTCTTGCCCGTGCCCGGAGGGCCCATGAGAAGCACGCCGCGAGGAATCTTTGCGCCCATCTTTTGGAAGCGCTCTGGCTCCGCGAGGAAGTCACGCACCTCCTTGAGCTCCTCAACTACCTCGTCGATACCGGCCACATCCTCGAACTTGACATCAGGCCGCGACCCTTCGTCATTCTTTACGCGAGCCCGACCGAAGTTCATGGCACGTCCGTTCTGACCCTGCATCTGATTCATGAAGTAGACGATGATGGCAATCATGATCACGGTGGGCAGCACCGAGATGAGCAACGTCTCCCAGAGCTCGCTGGTGGTTGCGTCCACATCAAAGCGCACGTCGGTATGGCGGGCCATGAGCTCGTCGAGATTGTCCTCACCCACATACGTGGACCTGAACTCGGAGACCTTGCCACCCTCTTTGTCGCCCGAGGTCTTGTAGTACTTGCCAGAAAGCGACTTGTTCTCGACCTTGTATGTGACCTCTTTGACGCGGTCTTCCTTGACGGCCGTGACGAACTCGCTGGTGGCGAGAACGTCAGGCTGCCGCGCGCCAAAGACCTGACCACGTGAGATGATCAAGTAGGCGAAAAAAACCAATAGGATGGCGATGTAGACGAATCCGCGCTTGCGCCCCTGCGGCGTAAGCTCGGGAAAGTTGTGGTTGTTGTTATCTTCGGGCAAGAGACTCTCCTGTCAAATAGGCATATAGGGGACATCTTACCCGTTTGGGGCACAAGAGAAACCCCACCCAACTCGCCGCTAGAGAATCGTCAAATTGGGAAGCTACCGTAGGAAGCCGCTGTTCACGATACGACTTACGAGTAGACCTCGGGCTTGAGGATACCGACGTAGGGAAGATTGCGATAACGCTCGGCGTAATCGAGTCCGTATCCTACGATGAACTCGTTGGGCACATGCGTGCCGACATATCGCGGATCGACGGATGCCGACTTGCCCGGGATATCCTTGACGGCAAACGCGACGATCTCGACAGATGCCGGATTGCGTGCCTTGAGAAGCCCAATCAGGTATGAGAGCGTCAGACCAGAGTCCAGAATGTCTTCGGCGATGATGATGTGATGACCCTCGACCTTTGTGTCAAGGTCCTTGACGATGCGCACGACACCCGAGCTCTTCACACCATCACCATAGCTTGATACCGCCATAAAATCTACAGAGCAGGGTACCGTCACCGCACGAAGCAAATCGGCGGTAAACACGAAGGCGCCACGCAGGACCGTGATTATCAGGGGATTTTTGTCCACGTAATCCTGCGAAATCTGCGTACCGAGGCGCGTGACGATGGACTGGATGTCCTCCTGCGTGAGCAGGACGGTTTCGACGTCGGGATGCACGCGTGTGGACATGAGGACTCCTTTCGTTGATGCATGCGTGAACATATCGTATTATAATAGCGTTGCGCCCTTGCGGAGGGGTGGCAGAGTGGTTGAATGCAGCGGTCTTGAAAACCGCCGGGCCGAAAGGTCTCGCGGGTTCGAATCCCGCCCCCTCCGCCATTTTTACTGCGCTAGAAGGGTGCCCTGCTACACAGCTCTCGTCACCATCCGTGGGAGGAACATCTCATGGCTGTAATTGTCTTAGTGATTGTCGTCGCCGCCGCGTTGTACATAGTGTACACGCGCACAAACACGGACCTCGTAAGCAAAGACAATCTTTGCGAGAAGGCATGGGAAGACCTTGACGAGCAGCTCGAACGCCGGAGCGCACTCATACCAAAGCTCATCGAAGGTACGGTGCCACAGAACGACGAACAGGCGGAGGCGCTTTCTTACCTTGGACGCATGCAAGCCGCCGTCACCAGCGCGACCACTCCCGAATCAAAGATGTCCGCTTCTGCCGAGCTGACCAGCGTACTCAACTCCGTGCTTCCGTCTTTGGAAATGCAACCGGAGCTCAAGGAGGAACTCGATGACATCGACGCAAAGCTCACCTATGCCCGCGCGAGCTACAATGAGTGCGTATACAACTACAATCAGGCGATTATTACGCTGCCAGAAAGCCTCATCGCCCGTGGGAGGTTTCTGGCGCGACAAAGCTTCGATGCCGTGGGAGACACCGCACGCCAGCAACTAACCAGTTAGGCGGTTACTTGCTGGCTTTCTTGTACTCATCCATAAAGGAACCAAACATTCCTTTGGTGCCGTTGATCTGCTTCTTGCCCTTCTTTTTGGCCTTTCCTAGCATGCTGCCCAGCCCACGTGCACCCTTCTGTGCTACTTGTTTGCCAGTTAGCTTCGCCTTTGCATAACCTTCGCCAGCCTTTGCCGCAAGACCTCCTGCCAGCTGCAGTTGTGCCGCCTCGGGCGCCACAATCATGTACCCGTCACGATAGCCGCGCAGCATATCGGCAGGTATTACCATGTCACCGACCAGGGACTTGGCGATGCTACCATCCCCCACAAAGAACGATTTCACCTTGCCGCTCTTTGGATAGAACTCAACGTCAGAAACCCAGCCGAGTTCCTTGCCATCGCTCGTTCGCGCATCCATGCCAGTCCAGATGAGGCATGCGTCCCATTCCAAGCCTAGACGCTCGCGAGCGTCATCATCAAGTCCGTCCGGCCCCGACACAACAAGACCCTCGTTGTTTGCCACGCACGCATCAAGGGCTACGAAGGCGTCCTCCCGCTTGATCATGCCGCCCACGTCGGGACGACGAACGAGATATCCCACCACGCGATCGCCCTCCGGGGCGAAAACCACTTGATGTATCTCTCCCACGGTAGACAAATCTGCCGGCGCCAGCTTCCTCGGGTCACCTTTGCGACCCTTCTTGGGTACTAGCACCGGCACACGCATGAGTTGACTCACTCGTAGCATGATGAAAGCAAGACCTACTCTTCGTCTTCCTCAGCGTCAGCTTCGGCCTCTTCTTCCTCGGCCTCCACGACCTTGAGTACGATGGAATCTGCGTCGGCCTCGACCGCTTCCTCAGCCTCGACAGCCTCCTCGGCGGGCTCTGCCACGTTCGAGAGGGAGTCACGCAGCTGATCCATGCGCTCACGTGCAAGGTCAACCTTCGCACGGAGCTCATCGCTGTTGTTGTCTGCATCAGCATTGGGACGCATAGCGCTGAAGCGCTCGCTCATGGCCTGCTGTCCACGCTCATAGGTGTCCACTGCCGAATCCCAAGCGTCGTTGACGGCATCCGATGCCATGGCCCTCGACTCCGCCCCGGAACGAGGTGCAAGCATAACACCTGCGGCAAAGCCTGCGGCTACGCCGGCGACAGCACCGAGTGCATACTTTATCAACTTCATTGTGAGCCTCCAGTATCCTGTTATCGTGCGCATATGCGCCTTGCGACCATACTA
>ONMP01000210.1 GCA_900318935.1 uncultured Actinomycetes bacterium | reverse complement strand
CATGCGCTCGTCGGAGGTCAGGTCTTCTTCGGGCCAGGGAAGCACGCGCAGCACGTCGATAGAGTAGGCGAACTGCCTGCCTGCCTCCCATACGCCACGTGCGGTCTCCTGGACGGCCTGCAGGGTCTCCATCGCGACCTCGCCTATGATGGAGGGACCCCTTGCGAGGAGTTCCTCGATAAGCGAGCGCGCCTCTTCGCGCAGCTCGCGCATCCCTCCCTCAAAGAGACGGGCGGTAGGCACATGGAATTGGCCGTACTGCTTGCGGCTGCCCATGGCTATCTTTGCATGGGGCCTCAGCTTCGAGATGAGGTCGATTACGACGAGCACGAAGACCACATCCGTGAAGTCTAGGCCATGGCCGAGGCCGAGGTTTTGCGTGATGTCGAGTTGCGTGGGGTCGATTGCGACGAAAGCGATGCCTACGCCAAAAAGCGCAAGTCGCACTACGAGCTGAATGACGTAGTGGACAAAGAGACGCGTCGGTTTCTCGCGGTGCTGGGTGTCATCCTTCTTATGCATGGGGGCATTATAGCCTACTAGTGAGGTGAGTGTTTCCTTGATGTGCGTGGTCGTATAATGGTAGAAACACGACGCGAGGAGGATGGATGCTGAACGTACACAATGAGGTAGGCAAACTGCGCAAGGTCATGCTCCACAGGCCAGGGGGCGAATTGCTCAACCTCTCGCCACAAAACCTAGAGCCGCTGCTCTTTGATGATATCCCGTTCCTTGAGGTAGCCCAGACCGAGCATGACGCCTTCGCGCGCATGCTGGCCGAGGAGGGCGTCGAGGTCATCTATCTCGAGGATCTCGTCGCCCAAGCTATTAACTCCTCCGAATTCCTTCGTGAGCAGTTCATCGATGACTACCTGCGCGAGAGTGGGCTTGCAGGAGCGCAGGTCATAGGTGCCACGCGCGCGCGGCTTGAGGCGACGCAAGACGCCCATGCCCTCGTTGACAAGGCCATCTGTGGCATTCGCCGTGACGAGCTGGACTTGGGTCATGCGGCTGCTCTTGAGCTGGCCGACCTCGTGGGTACGGCGCAGAGCGGCAACCCCGATCTCGTCATCGACCCGCTGCCCAACCTCTACTTCACGCGCGATACCTTCACCGTGGTGGGAGAGGGCGTCAATCTCAACCACATGTACAGCGAGAATCGCCAGCGTGAGACATTGCTTTCCCAGTACATCTTTACGTATCACCCTGAGTTTCGGCGCACACCCGTGTGGTACCGGCGGAGTAGTCCGTTTCGCCTCGAGGGTGGCGACTTCCTCAACCTCTCGGCCCGGACCGTTGCGGTGGGCATCTCGCAGCGCACGGAGTCGGCCGCCATTGACCTTCTGGCAAAGAACATCTTTTGGGCCGGTGATATCGAGTGTCCCATCGAGGAGATATATGCCTTGCTCATTCCCGACACCCGCGCGATGATGCACCTCGATACGGTCCTCACCCAACTTGATGTCGACGCGTTCCTTGTGCATCCGGGAATCTTGGGCACACTCGAGGCATTTCGGGTGACGCGGGGTGCGCGGTCGGGTGAGCTTCAGGTCGAGTTGTTGGATGAGCCCATTGAGCGAGTGCTGGGACGTGCGCTCGGATGCGGCTCCGTGCGCGTTATCCGCTGTGGTGGCGTGGACCCGATTGCTGCGGCTCGCGAGCAATGGAACGATGGGTCAAACACGCTGGCTGTCTCGCCGGGGCGCGTGTTCGTGTATCAACGCAATGCCGTGACTAATGACATCCTATATCGGGAGGGCTTCGATCTGCTTGAGATACCTTCGGCGGAACTCTCGCGTGGCCGTGGTGGCCCGCATTGCATGAGCATGCCCTTTGTTCGCGACGAACTGTAGTAGAATGCAGGGCACACGTTCGGACGAAAGGACCTGTATATGGGTGTCAACCTCAGCGGTCGCAGCTTCCTCAAGCTGCTCGACTTCTCTCCGGCCGAGATCGAGTACCTCATCGATCTCTCAGCAGACTTCAAACGGCTAAAGCGTGCGGGCGTTCCGCATCGCCACCTGGAGGGCAAGAACATCGTGCTCCTCTTTGAAAAGACCTCCACGCGCACGCGTTGCTCGTTCGAGGTCGCGGGCTTCGACCTTGGCATGGGCGTGACCTATCTCGACCCTGCAAGCTCGCAGATGGGCAACAAAGAGTCCATCGAGGATACCGCTCGCGTGCTTGGGCGCATGTACGACGGTATCGAGTATCGCGGCTTCGACCAGGCCATCGTCGAGGAGCTTGCGGCGAATGCGGGCGTGCCCGTATGGAATGGTCTCACGACCGAGTTCCATCCCACACAGATGATTGCCGACATGCTTACGGTGCGAGAGAAATTCGGGCGCCTGGCAGGGCTCAAGCTGACCTTCTTTGGCGACGCACGCAACAATGTGGCGAACTCGCTCATGGTCGTCTGCGCCAAGCTTGGCATGGACTTCTGCGCATGTGGGCCTGTCGAGAACATGCCCGCGGCGGAGCTCGTCGAGACCTGCCGAGCCATCGCGGCGCAGACGGGCGGATCGGTGACGCTTACCGATTCGGTTGATGAGGGTGCTGCTGGGGCCAACGTTCTCTACACGGACATCTGGGTGTCGATGGGCGAGCCCGAAGAGCTATGGGCTGAGCGCATCCGCCTGCTCTCGCCGTATCAGGTGAGCTCGTCCGTCATGGAAAAGGCCGCTGCCGACGCAATCTTTATGCACTGCCTGCCGAGCTTCCATGATACCCGGACTACCATAGGGGCGGAGATAGCCGAGAAGTTTGGCATCAGCGAGATGGAGGTCACGGACGAGGTCTTTGAGTCATCGCGTTCGGTCGTCTTTGACGAAGCGGAGAACCGCATGCACTCCATCAAGGCTGTGATGTACGCGACGCTGAAATAACCGCAGGTAGAACCCAGTTAAAACTGCGTCCCTACTTGTCCCTATCATCGCAATCGAGCCACGCCCACCCCTCTTCATATGGGTGGGCGTGGTACGTCTCAGCCCTCGAATTGTCTTTGTGTGACTCCGTCACTCCCTTGCCAGCGCTGGTGCCCGAAACTGAATGTTGGGTTCGTGTGGCCTTAGTCGATGACACGCAACGATTCCTAGCGGCTTAGTATGAACGCCCAATAGCCGACCAGCGTGAAGCGCCTCTGGGAAATAGTGTACCTTTGAAGCTGAAAATTCTACAAAACCCCAGTTGACGGAAACTTTTCAGGTTCAAATGCGCACTGGCTATTTTACACAGTGCGCATTTGAACCTGAAAATAGTCTGTTATCTGGGCTTTTGTCGTCTTCACAAAACCAAATGTACACTATTTGCGAGCCTGCCTCGTCCGGGTTAGTCCGTTCTAGTCGTTTCTCGCGCGTGAGCCACAACTCGTGTAGGGAAGTTGTGAATGCTTGGCGCAAAATACAACGAAAAATAGCGATACAGCAATATGAATGCATGATTCAGCGTCAGAACCACACGCTCGATTCGTATGTGCCTCGATTCGAATGCTTATTCGACCAACTCGAAGCCTTCCTCAACGTGCGGATTGACGATTCTTACGAATAGTCAAGCTCTTTGGTTAGGAGATACTCCGCAAAGCGACTCGAAGTGAAGGCTGCGAGTGTCTGGTACTCGTCCGACTTCAGCTCATTCGCGTAGTCGCAGACACTCTTGATCACAAGTGCCTTGGGTCTGGGGTCGCTCGCGGACTCCGCGCCGAGGAAGATGCCGTACGATTCCATGTCGAGTCCCATGGTGGTCGGTTCGAGCGCATGGACGCGCTTGTCAATCGCTATCTGGTTTGCCATGACCGATGTCCCACACGCCAGTAGCCCCGTCTGTACGTGAAACTCGCATGCGCCTGGTACTGATAGCCTATCGATTAACTTCTTGAGCTCTGGGTCAATTCGCTTCGATTGGGGGCGTGGCAGGAATCCTACACCGCCAAAATGAAGTTCGGCCTCGTCAGGACCAACGACTTTGCCCGTCGAATAGTCCCACACCTCGCTAGGCACCAAGACGTCGCCGTAGACCTGATCAGCGATCTTGCTGATTCCTGCGGCAATGCCACACATGATGAGATAGCGCGGTCTGAATACAAGGGTTACCTTGGTGGCCAAGGCAGAGGCGGCGGCCATGCCCATGATGTCCTGTTGACAGGTGAGAACCCACTGCTCGGTGCCGTGCTTGTCGATGAAGGACGTCTCGAAGTAGCGTTGATGGTCGTGCGGCCTTCTCAGGGGTACCCACGTGCCACCAAATGTCTGCATGAGGCTTCTGGTCTCCGTCTCCGTGGTCGTGCAGATGACGGCAGCGCAACCGTAACCCTCATCATCGCGTATTTTGTTCTCTAGCATCAAACAGCCCCCAACGCGTATCAGAGGTCTCGTGTTTCCGCGGTACATCATAAACTATATTTTTGGCTGCAATGTGGAGCAAACGGCTCATGAAATGATTCCAGTCATCCCTAGACAGCACACATGACTCCCGGGGCAAAAGGCCTTTCGCGTTTTTTGTGGGCATTGTGGCATCTCCGTCAGACGTGCTACACTTCGTTGCATGCCCCTATAGCTCAGCGGATTAGAGCGTCTGCCTCCGGAGCAGAAGGTCGAGGGTTCGAGTCCCCCTGGGGGCACCAGTTTCAAAAGCACCGAATCCGTACGGATCGTCTACCGCACGGATTCGGTTTTTCTTTAGTCGTAGTTGAACTCCCCGACCACGTAGCCGGCATCGAACCCAATTTTGAACACGCAGGAGAACGTGACATAGTGCACGCTCCGGGTTTTTGCAACTAGCTCGCCTTCTATCGGCGCCACGCATGTCTCGCAACACGGCGTTGCCGCCGTGAATAGCGAGACGCGTCTTTCCGTACGACTCGAACGACTGGAGATTGTTTCAATCCACTCGCCCGTTAAGGGCGAGACTACGCAATGGTCTAAGACTGTGTTTAATTGCCATATGCTATCAAGTCTGTCAAGGTACGAGAGCTTTTGTG
>ONMP01000105.1 GCA_900318935.1 uncultured Actinomycetes bacterium | reverse complement strand
CAAGAACATGCTGGTGTTCGTTGCCTGCGACGGGTCATCTACTGGATCGCTCGACAAGGCGGCACGGGTGTGGCTGGCGTGGAAGTCCATATCCGATGATCGCGAGGCGCTGAACCTTGACATGGTACAGCAGCGTGAGACCGACCAGAGCATGCGTCGTGCAGAAGAGACCTTGAAAGCGAGTATCCAAGAGGCATACAGCTGGCTGCTTGCACCGCGCATCGACCTTCTTAGCGGAAACATGAACATCGAGTGGGAGATTGATCGCATAGCGGGTTCGGGCGAAGACGCACCTCACAAAGCGGCGCGGAAGCTTATTTCCAACGAGGCGGCTATTGAGAAGTGGGCGCCTGCGCTGCTGCAAATGGAGCTGGATAAGCTGTTGTGGAAGGACAGCCAAGATATTCAGATAAAGCGCCTTTGGGATTTGCTGTGCACCTACTGCTACCTGCCGAGGCTTGCAAACTACTCCGTGTTGGAGGGAGCAATCTCGCAGGGGCTTGCGAGCGACGAGTTCTTTGGCATCGCAGATGGTGTTGGAGACAACGGATACCTCAACCTGACGCTTGGCAAGAGCAAGGCGTTCATCAACAAGAGCGACTTCCTCGTGAAGCCTGGAGTTGCCCAGGAGCAAATCAAACGTGAGGAAGAGGCAAAAGCTGAGGCTGAGCGCAGGAGGCGCGAGCGCGAGCAGGGTGGCGGTGGCTCGACCACCACACAAACTGGCGATGACTCTACTGGTGGCAGTGGCCAGGGCGATGGTAGTGGAACCGGTGGGTCCGGAGGTGACACGTCGAGCGGCAATGGTGGTGGCACTGGTGGCGAACAGCTTCAGCTACCTCTCTCTTTCACCATGAGCGCAAAGCTGGACAACACGCGCGTAAACCGCGATGTCCGCACCATCATGGACGAGATCGTGAGCCAGCTCATGCAGCTCGATGGCGCTGACGTTGATCTGCATTTTGAGGTACGTGCTCGAGTGGATGAGGGCATCCCGGTGCAAACGTCACGTGCGCTCACGGAGAACTGCAACACGCTGCATATTGGCGACTACAGGTTTGACGGGTAGGAAGTAGTCATGGCCTCATCATTCAAGTCGAACGATACGTCGATAGCCGACATCTTGCGTCTGATAGATGCTGGTGCCGTGCAACTGCCCGATTTCCAGAGGGGCTGGGTGTGGGACGACGGTCGAATCAAAGCGCTTGTCGCGAGCATCATGAAGTCGTATCCGGTGGGGGCGCTCATGTTCCTCGAGTTTGGCGGTGATACCGTCAGGTTCAAAAGGCGATTGTTTACTGGGGCGACAAAAGATGCCACACCTGATTACCTCGTACTCGATGGACAGCAGAGGCTCACTTCAATCTACAACGCCATGTACTGTCACACGCCCGTACCTACGAGGACGGACAAGGGACAGGAGATCGAGCGCTATTATTATCACGATATCGAGAAGTGTCTTGACGACGATGTCGACACGGTCGACGCCATATTGTCGGTGCCCTCCGATCGCATGGTGAAGTCGAACTTCGGCCGCGACGTCGATCTCGACCTCACGTCGCATGAAAAGGAATACGAGAAGCAGATGTTCCCCCTGAACATCGTATTTGACACGGCTGCGTGGGTGGCATGGACCAACGGTTGCAGACAGTATCATGGCTACGGCAACTCGGAGGTCATGCAGCGAATAGACGACTTCACGTCGAAGGTGCTCACCCAAATTCAGCTGTACAAAGTGCCCGTGATCTCTCTTGACAAGGAGACACCAAAGGAAGCCGTTTGCCAGGTGTTCGAGAACGTCAATACCGGTGGCGTGTCCCTCACCGTGTTTGAACTCGTGACCGCTTCATTTGCCGCTGATGACTTCGCGCTGCGCGAGGATTGGGAGGGTGACTTCAAGGCTGGCATTATTGGTAGGCGCGGACGCATGGTGAAGGCCTCCAAATTGCTTTCCGGAGTTACTTCAACGGACTTCCTGCAATCGCTTACTCTCGTTTCGCGTTACTGGCGATTGTTGTCTGAGGACGATGGGCGTGCGGTGAGCTGCAAGAAGAAGGACGTGCTTTCGCTTGAGCTTGGCGATTACAAGAAGTATGCCGACCTCGTCGAGCAGGGGTTTGTGCAGTCTGCGCAATTCCTTGGCGAGCAGAGGATATTTTCTACCCGCGACATACCGTATTCGACCCATCTCGTTCCCATGTCCGCCCTGTTTGCCATCCTTGGTAAGCGCGCGCAAGACTCCGTGGTGAGGAAGAAACTCGGACGCTGGTATTGGTGCGGCGTGCTAGGCGAGATGTATGGAGGTGCGAACGAGACGCGTTATGCGAGCGACGTGACCGGATTCACCGCTTGGGTAGATGACGACGAGAGGGTGCCCGATACGGTGGACCGCGCCAACTTCTATCCGACGCGTTTGCTGACGCTGCAGACGCGGCAGAGTGCGGCCTACAAGGGCATCATGGCGCTCGTGCTCAAGCAAGGCGCAGTTGACTTCATGAGCGGCATGCCCATGGACTTCACCTTCTATAACGACAACCCCGTGGACATCCATCACATATTTCCACAGGACTATTGCAGGAAACAAAACTATCCGCGGAGACGTTGGAACTCCGTCGTGAACAAGACACCCATATCAGCGCGCACGAACCGTGTGGTGAAGGGAGCCGCGCCAAGTTCGTATGCCGCAAAGATTATCCATGACGGGCATGTGAGTTCCGATGACTTCGACAGGTATATGGCCTCGCATGTGGTGGACGTTGACTTGCTTAGGGCGGACGACTTCAATCGCTACTTTGTCGAGAGGGCGAAGGGATTAATACGGCTCATTTCAGATACAATGGGCAAGGCTGTGACAAATCTTGACGGTGACGATGTTGTCGAAGGGTTTGGCGCGGCGCTAACCGAGGGGTAAGGCGTAGCAGGCGGCTTAGCATCTCGCACCAATTGTGAGCTTTCCGACCTGATGGGCAGGCAAGGATGGAGCACCTAGACATCTCTGAAGAGAGGATGCGTGAGCTGCGCAAGTTAATTCCTCGCGGCGAGTACTACCCAAAGACGTATCGTAAGGGACAGTTGCGCACGAAGACCAGCTACTACGTCGCGCCTGTGCAGATTCCAGTTGATGCTGTGCATCCCTATGATACGCAGAACTTCGCAACGCGACTCGTTGCCGGTATGCCCAATGGTCCTACGTTGCAGTCACAGCAGGAGTATTGGGAGCGGGCACTTCTCGGCGCGTTCTACCATCTCTATGGAGCGGACTGGTTCCAGTGGACTTTCATCATACCGTGGTTGGGCAGGGGACAGATTGAACAACGAGCAGTGGCATTCGGTTGCGAGCGCCCATGGACTTGGATGGAAAAGCGTCACTTCCTCAAGGAGCACGGATTCAACTGGAGCCTCGATGACCTGAACTACCTCATCGATCGATACCCCGAACGACAGATGGACGAGAGGGCACAGGGCATTTATGTTGGGAACAAGCCTTTCGCTGAGATTCTAAGGGTGGCTACCGCACTTCAGCTGCCGACGAGGGCCGTGCTGGGAACACTAGCGGGCTATGCTAGCCGTCTTAACAACCGCTAATTGAAATGGAAGGATCCTCAAAATGGGTGATGCTAATGAAGCAACAATCGATGTGGAGCGGGAGAAGGCAACGTTACGAGAGCTAATTACGGAAAACAAAAAGAGAACATATCCGAATCCTGAGAGCAGAGAACCCTTCGTAGTCGCCTGGGCAAATCTCGTGAGGAAAACCGGCATCGACAATGAAGCAGTGGGCTTACTCCTCGATGGCATGCGAATCGCGTTGGCGGAGCCACTTCATCGAAGTGCCGCAGAAGGCTATGTCAAGAACGCATATATGTCATTCTTCTTATCCATTCAAGCTAATCAGAATAGTGGCGGAGTGACATTCAAGCTGATCATTAATCTGCTCGCACTGGAGTTAATTGCCCCAACGGTTGACGGTAGCCTCGACTTCATCGCTCAGCGCATGCAACCCCTATCTTTGAATAAGAAAGGAAGAGTATGGAGTTTTTTATCTCAGTCGCTGAGGAGCCTCCTCATACAGCCTCTAGCAGATAAAACGATTTGCCCCAATGTGACGATACTGCCTCAATCTGCAATCTCCTTGCAGAAGCTATTTGGCGAGCAATTAGAGAGGATGAAAGGTCATCGCAAGATTGATCCGTCATGTCTCAAAGCAGCTGTGGACCTTGCTGCTTGGCTTGAGTCAAAATCGAATCCGCAATGGAGCAATATGATAGACGACAACGCATCGGGGGACGAAGGTCAAGTAGTGCCGGAGGACACCTCGATACCATCAAATGACTCTATTGCAGCAATAGACGCTAACGATAATCAAGTGGATAAAGCGGAGGATTTGGAGAGTCGAAGAGATGACATATCGCAAGCTTGTGTCTCTATGCATGAACCCGCGGTAAGTACTGGCCAACAATTCGAAGCAAGACAGTTTGGCGAAAGGAATGTGCGCAGTTCGAATGTGCCAAGTGAGCGCACGCCCGAAGAGCAACAAGCCAAGGAGAGTACCGGAAGCAACTCTGATTCGAAGGCAGTCCATCAAGAACAGCAGAAACTCACCGGTGTAAACCGGACCCGCAAGCTTGGCATAGCTAGAGTGAATCGTTATCTCAATGCAATTCGAGAGGAACTTGATGAGTATATTAAAGAACACGAACAGCTTAAGTCTGAGCACTCGAAACTCAAGTCTGTACATGAGGCAACTCTGAAAGAGCTGTCAAAAATTAAGAAGGACTTAGATATCGCACGCAAGGATGTTGAAGACCTGCACACCCAGCGCTTGGCGCTCAGCGGCAACTATTCAGACATTCAAAGGCAAGCAGATCGCTTAGAAGCGGAGAACGCACAACTCAAGGATGACATTGCCGCTGCTGAGGACATGCTGACCATGCGCGAGGAGCATAATGCCCATCAATCCGATGTGGCGAACGACAAGATGGTGCGCGACCTGCGGTTCGAGTACGAGCAGTTCAGTGAGGCCATGGCAGATGACATGACGGCAGAGCTAGGCGAGGTCATGCGTGATTTGCTTGGCAACGTGTTCGGCATTCTCAAGTCAAACGGCATCGACCTATAAGGACTGGCCATGGCGCGGAACAAGAGCTTTGGCATCGACTTCGGCACTACGAACAGCTCGGCGGCACGATATGAGTCCTATCGCTTCCGGACCACTGGCGGTGGAATGACGGAGAGTGTCGTACCCTATGATGAGGCGGGACGACCGATTCCCTCCGTTGTCGCGATTGACCGCAGGACAGGTGAGGTGCACACGGGCCGCGACGCATGGGAGCGTCGCGCCGAACTCAAAGACTCCTGCGAGTCCATCCCTTCGATAAAGAGCGTGCTCGATGACGAGGGGTGGCGCAAGACCATAGCGGGGAGGGAATGGACTGCCGCCGATGTGGCAAGCGAAGTGTTCGTAAAACTCCGTGAGGTTGCACGCAGACAGCAGGCGACTATGGACATCGCCACCCTTGCAATGCCGGTGGGTTTGAAACCTGCGGCGCGGCGCACCATACGCAAGGCGGCGTCGTATGCGGGTATACAAGTCGAGTCGTTTGTCAGCGAGCCTACGGCAGCGTTCTTCGCCTACTACGATGATCTGATGAGCGCTGAGCGCGTCGTGGTCTTTGACTGGGGCGGCGGCACGTTGGACGTGTCTGTGCTCAGGCATTCTCGAGGGCGCGTGACGGAGTTGGCAACCGTCGGCATGAAGTTCGCGGGCGACGACATAGACTTCGAGATTGCCGAGAGGATACATTCCTTCGTCGCGCGCGAGAAGGGCATTCACGCGGCATTCGAGGATATGGCCCCCCGTAGCAGAGATGCGTTGATTGTACGTGCTGAGCAGGCTAAGCGTGCGCTGAGCTCTAGGGACAGAACCGTCGTCACACTCATCCGCTACGGTGGCAGGTACACAGTGCGTCGCGAGCTCACATCCGATTGGTTTGAGGAGGTCGTGAGTCCAATCGTGAACCGTGCCATGGCGTGCGTGGACCGCGCAATCTCCCAAGCCGGCACTTCGGATGCCGGCATCGACCGGGTCCTGCTCGTCGGTGGGTCGAGCAATCTAAGGCCGTTGCGGGAGCGCATGACGGAGCGATTTGGCGACCGCGTTTTCTTCCCAGGCGACGAGGGATGGAGCGTGAGCAAAGGCGCGGCGCTGTTGTCATATTCACCTGGCTCGTATGTGGCGGCGCAGGATGTGAGCATCATCCTCGCAGACGGCACACCGTACTACCTCCTTCGCGAAGGCGAGCGCGTTGAGGGATGGCGCAAGTCCGTGGAGTTCGGGGTGACTGACGCCTCGCAGACGCTTCGCATCGTGTTCTCAGGCAGTGCCGACATCGACGAAGACGAGGAACGGTTGAGGCTTACAGAGGTGCGGGGATACGGCTTCCTCGAAGAGAAGCTCATCTTGGAGGCAGAGATCGATAAGGAGTTGGTCTTCCGTGTCCGCGTAAGGAGCAACATGCGGCCGAATCGAGATGCGAGGGTGTGGGAATACGATCGCCTGAAACTCTCATACGACATGGGCGTATGGAGCCGATGATGGATGCGCGATCATCGGCTCTGTTTCGGAGCAACATCTATCCCACCAGTACAAAGGGCGAACTCGCGAACGACCGCAAGTTCCTTGATGCGATATCTGACCCTGAGGCTCTAGACATCCTCTGGCGGTATAACGGCTCCGAGGGTGCCAAGCTCAATGCGTTGCAGAGGCGTCAGCACGACATGGCCAAGCACTGTCGCTATGCCGAGGAGGGAGTCTTTCCTTGGGGTACGCCTGTAGGTAGCAATCGGGTCGTGTGTCTTTGCGAAAGGACGGACTGTCCGCTCTATGCACGCGAGTGCTCGAAGTTCCATCCAGAGGGGTTCACTCCCACATCCGGCAGGGACCGTGCGCCGACGCCACCCGAGGTGAAGAAAGGCACGACAAAACCGAATCGAAGGGTTCGGATGGTTTCAGCGCCAAAGCCGACTGGTATGAAGCGGCCAGACACGCGACTAGTGACGAGCACGCCTTCCATTGGCAATCAAAATCGCACGCCGACACATAAGGTATACATGACCAGTAATGGAAACGTTGCGGGTAGGCGGGGCCCAACTCGCAGCAGGCGATGGTCGGCACGCGAAGACGCGATTCTGATAGAGATGTACCCGATCTTTGGCATGAGCCTCAACCGATGGAACAAGAAGCTGATCGATCGCAGTCCAGTGGAGATTCTCGATCGAGCGCATGAGCTGAATGTGAGGTATGTGCCAGAGCGGGAACGCGAGATGCGACGGGCAGAACCGAAGGTACAGACAAACAAACCGAAAAAGAGCAGCTCTGCACAAGAGAAGGCGGCGAAAAAAGCCCATCGCGAGGCAATGCGCAAGCGACCGTGGGACTCCAAAGAAGATGACATCCTAAGGAGGATGTATCCACTGTATGGTGCCGACATGATTCTTTGGAGTGAGAAGCTCAAGTATCGCACCAAATCATCCATTGAAAGCCGAGCGAGATACTTAGGGCTGTGACAAAGCGTGGGCAAGTAGATAGGCGAGGATAATATATCCATAAGCAAGCAGTGATTGGAGGAAACCACCATGAAGAGAGTATGTAACGCTATAGTATGCGCCTTCCTAACTTGTCTGTTGCTAATGTCTGGCTGCGGGGCAAAGAACGATCTTGCCTTTGAAGGGATGGCGGTAGAGTGTAAAAAGAGCGACGTGCTATTCTTTGGTCGTAGCGTCCATTTTCGGATAAGTGGCTCGGTGAAAAACGAGACGAAGGACTCGTTGGGTGTCGATAGCATGCCTAAACTAAGCGAGGACAAGGAGGGTGGCAAAGTTTTCGAGCCGCGATTGTCTCGCGATGAGCTCCCTCCTAATGAGACGTGCGAGATTACATATGAGGGTGACCTTTACGTGTCGGGCAGTGACGTTTCGCACGCTTCTTTTTCCAGTGAATTGTCAACTTCTGGTTTAGATGAAATCGAAGAGAGCTTTGATTCGAGTGTCGATGAGATGGCCGCGGAATTCGCCGAGGAAGATGCCGAGGCCGAAGCCAAGAAAAAAGAAACGGAAAAACGCAGGCAAGAGGAGCAAGAGGCCAAGCAAAAGCAACGTGACGAGGTTGAAGGAAGTAAGGGGAAAACGGCAAAAGAGGCGGCGGAGGCCGCCAAAGAGGCTGGCTACAGCGCTTCCTTCATGGACGCGGAGGGAGTGGACGTAACCTCGAAGGTAGAGGATGCCACAGGCAACTCGAAGATCATTGAGGCCGAGGTCATGTCCGTCGAGATACGCGACACTCTGTTCCTTGGCACATCTGTGGAATTCAAGCTTGACTACGTTGACCCCGAGGCAAAAGCAGAACGCGAGGCAGAGGAGAAGAGGAAAGCAGAGGAAGAGAAGGCACGTAAAGACGTCGAAAACGCCGTGGGCAAGACCGCTGGAGAAGTCATGAAGGCCGCCAAGACTGCCGGATACAACGCGACTTTTCTTGACTCGGAATCATCCGATGTGACATCGAAGCTTGAGGAGCCGGACAAGAACTCCGAGGTCATTAATACCAAGGTCAAAGACGTGAAAATTGACGAGCAATGGAACGGCGACATCGACGTAAGGTTCACTTTGGATTACGTAGACAAAGAAGCAAAGAAGCAACGTGAAGCAGCGGAAAAGAAGCGAAAAGAGGATGAGAAAGCAAGGAAGGATGAGAAGAGGAAAAACGGAGATGTCGATAGCGGACTCTACGAGGAGGATTTTAAAGAGCTTGAGACGCATGAGGGGGAGTCGGTTGCCGAAGTCATAGATGTAATAAATGCGTTTGGCTGCTATGACTTCGATTTTTTGGTGCCAGGCGACAGGAAGCCTAAAAGCGCTGGCTACGCCACCAAATACACCTCCGCGCTCAATCGCCTGTCTGTGCTTAGCATAGAGAAAGGGCGACAACCGGGATCGTCGACCCGTGATAAGCGGCCAAGCTTTACGCTTAAGCTGAATGACATGTTTACCATTATGCCGGAAGACGATCAGACTCTGCTCGAGGCGCTTACAACTCCCGAGCCAAGCGACGAGCTCATTGAGCGGTTCAATGAGAAGTTCACGGGAGTAATGATTGAGTTTGACGGATGTGTAGTGGACGCAACAAAGGCGTCAGGTATTGGTTACTATGATTATGAGATTCGTTACGGCAGATTCGATGAGCAGGGAGCGAGTAGTGCTCGCATGGCGATGAAGCATGTCGACAATCTCGGTACCGGATCTAAGCATAAAAGGGTGACGCCGGAAGGGCAGGATGCAATAGGTGGCACCTATCATTTCGTGTGTGAGGTCAAGTCGTATTACAACGACTCTCGCTACATTGGCTTGGATAAACAGTTTGCCACCAGCAAATCATTCTGAGCAAGACTTTCGAGGAGGCAAACCATGCGCCTAGAGAGCGAGCACACGCACTACCGCACGCGGTTCGAGATGTACGCGTACGATTTGGCCGACGACGTCGCGCCCTATATCATGCAGATCATGTACAACTGGCTTCGCAACAAGGAGGCGAAGCTCTACCCGGACTTCCGTAGCGTACTGCTTCGGCGCATCGAGGACACGGCATTCAACTATCAGGACGAATGCCCCGACCACGTTTCCACAGAGTGCTACGTCTCGCGGGCGATGCTTGAGGGCATGAGCTGTCCT
>ONMP01000317.1 GCA_900318935.1 uncultured Actinomycetes bacterium | reverse complement strand
TCAGGAAGAACGCTACAGGATACTTGCACTGGATGCCGAGCACGAGGTCGCCCGCGCAACAGACGACGGCACACAGGGCGCTAAGCAGGACGAAGAGCATCCAGCGACCGAAGTACGCCTGCCATGGGCGGACACGCCCCACTTTCTCGTCATCCACCTCAAGCTTAAATACGGCCACGAGTGCGATGCCGCCAACCCACATGGCGACGCTCGTAAAGAACGGCGCAATGCCGGTACCGTAGTTTTGGACGGGATACAAACGGTTCTCGTTTACCTCGACGGGGGCCGCCAAGAACTCCTTAACGCCCTCGGGATTGGTAGTGGTCATGTTTTTGAGGAGCGCCCAGGTATCGGAGGCGCGCATGATCTCAAGCTCCTTCGTCAAGTTGTCGACGGTGGTCGAGAGCTCGCCGAGCGAGCTGCGGGTCGAGGCGATCGCGTCGTTGGTCTGCCCTATCGTGTTTGCAAGTTGCGTTGCAACGCCTACCGTCCGTGAGACGACGGGGTCGACGAGCCTGGCGGCCGTCTCTACCTGCTTGCCTACCGCAACGAACGAATCGAGTGCAGCGTTTATCTCCTTGAGGTCGGTGCTGATGGCCTCTACTTGGGCCTTTTGCAGTGCATCTGTCGCGTTCTGCACCCTACTATCCACGTTTCGCGAGAGATCCCTCACTTCGTTGGCGGCTGCCTCGAGCCGACCGGCGATGCCCCGCAGCTCTTCGAGCTTGGCCGCTTGCGAATCGGAGATGCTGACAAGAACGCCATATTCTTCGGAAAGTTGCTGATCCAGAACTGTCTTGGTCTGTGCCGCACCATCATCCGCCGGATCGAGGGTGCGCACGACGGAGAGTGACTCATTGACCTTGGTCGTCAAGGCTTGGTTGTCCGTTAGGTCGCGCTCCAGCTGCCTGATCGCGGCGTTGACCTGCGATTGTGCATAGGCGATCTCTCCGGCAAGCGCAGAAACGTCGTAGTTCGCCTGCGACGAGAGCGACGATACGGTGGATTCGGCGCTGCCCAAGGCCCCGGATATGTCGACCATGAGGTTGCTTGCGTCTGCACGTTTCTGGTCGAAGTTGTTCAAAGTGTCGCCGATGGCATTTGCTGCCTCGGTGCCCTTACCCTGCAAGCCGTCGAGCTTGGTCGTGGCATCCGTTAGCGATGTCTGCGCATTGGCAAGCTTGTTTGAAACTCCGTCAAGCTTCGAGTCTACGTTTCCGATTGCCGTCTGCGCCTCATCGAGGGCGGAAGCGATGCTGTCTGCCGCCTTTCCGACACTCTCGGTGAGGTTGTCCGCGAGATTGCCGAGCTTTGAGGCTATGGTCTCCCCCGCGATGGAAACGAACTGCTCATCGATGGTGGTCTCCACGGTAGATGCACCGGTGTCGGTGACTTTTGGAGCGATGGCGTTGACCTTCTCGTTGGCATAGTACTTGAGATGGGCCTTGCTCGTCTCGCCCTCCAAGACGCCGGTGAGTCGCTGTGTGAAGTCCTCGGGAATGACTATCGCGGCATAGTATGTACCCGACTTGACTTTATCGAGCGCCTCCTCCTCGGTCTCGGGGAACGTCCAACCGATCTTGTCGTTCTCCGCGAGCTTCTCGAGCATCATGTCACCGACGCAGAGCTCCCCCATGTCGGCCACCTCTACGGGTTTGTCCTCGCTCACGACCGCCACGGGGATGGTGCTCGTGTTTTCGTAGGGATCCCAGTTCGAGGCGATGTTGAGCCATGCATAGAGGCATGGCACCACGCATACGCCCACTGCGATGACGAGCGCTATGGGATTGTGTAGTAACCTCAGCAGATCCCGCCTGAATATGGCAATTGACGTCTTCACGTGATATCACCCAGTTTCAATGGCCGACAACAGTGTAAGCTGACATATTAGACTACCCCTTTTGCCTTTCTTTGCCGCCAACCGCACCGGCAAGCGGACTGTCGGCACCAATGATCTCGATTACGTCGACCGGTTCATCGGTGGGCACTGCCTCTTCGCGTACCTCGCTGGGTATCGCAACCTCCGTTGGGTCGACCTTGCCGTAGTCGTCAATCGTCTCGGAGACATCGACCTCCGTGCGTACCTCGGCATTGTTGGTCTCTGGACTTTTGAAGGTGAGCATGAGGCCCGTGTCGAGCGAGCGCATGAGACAGTCCTCGTTGAAGCCGACGCGGACCTTGTCGTTGCTGACTGCATCCATCATCCCCTGCTCGTCCATGCCTCCGACCTCCGCAGGGTCTGCCGTGATGTCAAAGGCGGTTGCAAGGACTTTTTCCATGGGAACGCTGAGCTCGTAACACACCTGTTCGTCCGAGTCCTTGGCGATCATGGTGAGCTCGGCGGCCTCGAGTAGCTCAGTGACGGTGAATATGTCAATCTTTGACGTGGTATCGATGGCCCAGAGCTTCCATCTCGTTCCTTTCTTGCCTGGTGCGCCGATGAAGAAGTTGACTGCATCGTCGAGCAGCTCTGCGTAGAACTCCATCTCGTAGTTGCGCGTGTCAAGCGAGGAGAGGTCCAACTTGATCGTGCCGTGTGCTACTCTGTTTGCAGTGCTCAGAACGCACGATATGGGTATGGCGGCGCGCACCCCCAACGCATTGACGGAAAGACCGACATCGACTTTGGCACGGTAGTTATC
>ONMP01000075.1 GCA_900318935.1 uncultured Actinomycetes bacterium | reverse complement strand
CGATCATCACGTCGGCAGCGGAGAACAAGTCCGTGGGTCAATACAACGCGGGTTGGTTCACCATCGAGACCGGCAAGTTCAGCGACGACGTCGCCAACGGCATGGTGGGCGAAGGGGTCACGTTCGATCCAACTCAAGCGTCGCTCCGGAAGGATGACGGTGACGAATACTTTGAGCTGTACGTCCCCGTGACCTTCGACGCGGACAACGCTGAGGATAACTCGGACGTCAAGACAGTCAACGTCAAGGTCGGCGCCACCGTGGCCAAGCCCGACGACCCGACCAAGGAGGGCTTCGCCTTCATCGGCTGGTTCGATTCCGCTGCCGCCACCCAGCCGTTCGACTTCTCGAAGCCGGTAAACGATGTCCTCAACCTCAAGGCGCGCTGGGGCGTGGCACGCATCGAGGAGACCGGACTGACCTATAGTACTCTCGCTGACGCCCTGACCGCGGCCAAGAGCGACCAAACCATCCAGATGCTCGCCAACGTCGACCTCGGGAGCCAAAGCTTCATCGTAAACAAGACAATCAAACTCGACCTCAACGGGTACATGCTCAGCAGTGCTTCCTACAACGAAGATCAAGCAGTGGTCAAGGTTGAGAGCGGCACGCTCACCGTCAAGGACTCCTCGTCGAACGTGTCCGGCGGGATTAGCAACACCTATGCCGGGGAGACCTCTGCGAGCGACAATGAAGATGCCTGTGGCGTGTACGTGGCAGCCAATGCGGGTCTCGTCCTTGAGTCTGGCTTCGTCTCGTCTGAAGGAAGCGATGGCGTCGATGTCGCCGCGGAGGGGAAATTCGACATGGTAGGTGGCAGCGTAGGTGGCGGAAGCTACGGCATCTATTCGAGTGGCGAGACACAAATCACCGGCGGCTCCGTCTACGGTGGTCAGGTCGGTGTCTGTGCCCACAACAGCGGTGCGAAGGTGACCATCTCAGAGACCTCTAGCACCAACGCTCCGACCATCACGTCGGGGAACAACAAGTCGGTGCAGGTTACCGGATCCGGTACCACGTTTATCATCAACGGCGGCAAGTTCAGCGACGACGCCGGCAACGACGCACCGCTGTTCACGCTTCCCACGGGCCAAAAGCTTATGAGAGACGAGGGCGAGGAGTACTACACGCTGCAAAGCGAGTTGGCCCAATTAGGCTATAACATCACCCTGTCTGACAGCATCAACATCACCGTCAACGTGAAAAACCTCACGCAGGATCCTGCGGACTACGAGTTCAGCTACACGTTCAAGGGCGAGACAACAACGGCGTCCCTTACGAACAAGAAGCTCAACCCGTTCGTCGTCGCGGAATGCTCGGCCAAGGAAATGACCGAGAAGGTTAAGGTCACGGTCAGCTACCAGAACCAGGTCATCAAGCAGGCCACCCTCTCCATCCAGTCGTACTGCGATTCCATGATCAGCTTGTACGGCTCGTCGCAGAATGAAAAGGAGAAGGCCCTCGCCGACCTCTGCAAGGCGACAGTCGACTACGGCAGCTACGCCCAGAAGGTGTTCAACTACAAAACCGGTCAACTCGCCAACTACGGGGAGGACTACTTCAAAAACTCGTCCATCCAGGTCCCGGCGTCCGAGCTGACCGTCTCTGGCGGGTGCGAAGACATCACGGGCAGCACGTTCTCGCTGCTGACCACATCCAAGACGCAGCTCGTCGTGTACTTCAAGCACCCCAAGGGCCTGAGCATGGACGGCTACACCTTCACCTGCGACGGGAAGGCCGTGGATGCGGTCGACGCCAAGAACAGGTTCGCCGTCACGGTCGAGGGCATCTCGGCCAAGAACCTCGGCAAGAGGTACGACATCGCCGTCAAGGACGAGCAAGGGGACTCGATGACCGTTAATGTGAGCCCGCTTGACTACATGAGGGTGGCCATAGATTCGAACTACCAGCCTGAGACCAACCGCGCCTTCTATAATTATTATTCTAAGGCGAATGCGTTCCTCAATTAGGCATAATCAATCGACATGAAGAGAACGGAATCGACACGAAAGGAGGTGCCCATGAAGGAGGAGTTCGAGGAGCCAATGGTGGACGTGGTCGAGCTCAGCGGGGCAGACGTCATCACGGAGAGCGCCTGCACTGGTGACGACCAGTTGCCCGAGCTGACTGCAGGGTAATAGCGGGGCATGACTCCCGCATAGGAGTGGCGGCCCTCCGCGTCAACGGGACGCGGGGGGTCGCCCCTCCTTCCTTAGAAGCGACCAAGCCACGCGTGTCTGAGGCTGGCGTCACCAAGTGGCACAGATGGTGTGCTTCAGGTGGGAGCCCAACGAACCAACAGCGCGAAGCTCTCCGAACGGCACAAAAGGAGCGGCTACGTTCCGTTCGCCACGAGTTCAGAGAATCTCCAGCGGCCTGTGATACTTTTTTATGCATCTGAAGGATGACGCCCTAGCGTCCATTTATATGGAGCAAGGCACACAAGGCACCGTCCCTTGGATCGGATGCGCGAGAAAGGAGGCAGCGCGGTCGCGAGCGTGCGTCCCGCGCGGGGCACCCACGTGCCGCACGTGCGGCGACGCCTCCGGCGAGCGGTGGGCCGGAGCGAGTCCGAAGCAGACACATTGGAGGTGACATGAAAGGAACACACACAAGGGCGAGGCTGCTGTGGTCGCTGCTGCTGTCGCTGGTGATGGCGGCGTCGGGATGGTCCCCGGGCGCCATCGCCTACGCCCTCGAGGGGGGCGACGACGCCAGACAGTCGGTTGATAACCCCGTGGTCGAGACCCCGGCCGTGCAGGAGGACAAGCAAGGCGCGCCCATAGAGGCCGACGACCCGGCCATAAAGCCCGTCGACGAGGGCGGCGCAGAGGAGCAGCCGGTCGCGCCCGCGACGGAGAACGAGGAAGAAGAGGGACCACAGCTGAGCGCGCAGGAAGTTGTTTACGTCGCGCGTATCGTCGAAACGGAAGAAGATTACTTAACTCTTGCGGAAGCCGTGGACGAGGCCAAGGACGGTGAGACCGTCAAACTGCTCGGCGACGTCGAGCTCGGGGCCGACGCCCTCGTCGTGAGCGGCGAGAAGGCCGTCACGCTCGACCTCGACGGACACGAGGTCAGCGGCACCGGCTCGGGTGAGCACTTCGCCGTCATCTAGGTTGTGTCGGGCGCCGACCTTACCGTAAAGGACGGCTTGCAGGGCGGGTCCGGCAGCATCGCGAACGAAAGCAGCACCAACTATGACGCCACCGGCGTGTACGTGGGATCCGCCGCGACGTTTAACCTCGTGTCGGGCTCCGTCGAGGTCAACGCCGGCTTCGCGATCTATAACATTGGGGGGACCGTCGCCATCAGCGGTGGGCACGTCGTGGGAGGATCCGTCACGAGCCAGTCGGGCCGAGGAGTCAGCCACCGGGGGCGGGCCATCAAGCAGGCCACCCTCTCCATCCAGTCGTACTGCGAGTCCACGATCGACATGTACAAATCGTCGCAGGACGCCAAGGAGAGGGCGCTCGCCGACCTCTGCAAGGCGACGCTCGACTACGGCACCTACGCCCAGAGGGCGTTCGGGCACAGGATAGACGACCTCGCCAACGGCGGGACAGACAACTTCGTGAACGCCGACATCCAGGTCCCGGCGTCCGCGCTGGCCGTCTCGGGCTTGTGCGCGGGCATCGCGGGCAGCACGTTCTCGCTGCTGACCACGTCCCGGACGCAGCTCGTCGTGTACTTCAAGCACGCGGGGGACGTCGACAAGGACGGCTACACCTTCACCGTGGAGGGGAAGGCCGTAGACGCGGTCGACGCCAACGGCAAGTTCGCCGTCACGGTCGAGGGCATATCGGCCAAGAACCTCGGGGACAGGTACACCATCATGGCCACCTGCAATGCGGACGGGAGCTCCGTGAGCGTCAACGTGAGCCCGCTCGACTACATCAGCGTGGCCGTGGCCAAAGAAAAGCAGCCCGAGGTCAGCCGCGCCCTCTACAACTACCACCTCAAGGCCAAGGAGTTCCTCGGCTAGGCCCGGGCGCAGGAGCGCTATCATAGGGGGCGGGCGGCAGGAGCTACCCGCCCCCCTTCTTGCAAGCCGACGTTGTCACGTAGATGAGACGGAGATGCTGAAATGCAAAAGATACTCCCGCAGCTCAGGGCCATCGCAGGAATCTGCGGCAGACAAGGCGCCGCCCCCGGGCGATGCCACCTCTCGCAGTACTGCCTGCGCGTGGCCGTGGAGGGGGGCGAGCTTCTTTACCACAACATGACGGGCGAGCTGCTGCTCCTCTCCGACGAGGAGGCTGCGGGCATGTTCGGGCAAGCTGGCGTGCGCGACGAGCTCGTCGCCCGCTGGTTCCTCATGCCGGAGGGCTTTGACGAATACCAGCATGCCCGCCAGACGAGGGACGTTGCCCTGCTCATCGCGCCGCAGGAGTCGCAGACCGCCCACTTCGTCGTCTTCCCGACCACCGACTGCAACGCGCGCTGCTTCTATTGCTACGAGCTGGGGCGTCCGCGCAGGCACATGAGCGATGCGGTTGCCCACGACGTGGCCGGGTTCATCGTGCGGCGCGCGGCGGGACGTGACGTGCGCATCAACTGGTTCGGCGGCGAGCCGCTCTACAATGCGCGGGCCATCGACGTCATCACAGGTGACCTTGCGGTGGACGGCGTGTCGCTCACCTCGCAGATGACGACGAACGGGTACCTCTTTGACGAGGAGCTCGTGCGGCACGCGCGCGACGGTTGGGCGCTCGATGACGTGCAGATTACGCTCGACGGCACCGAGTCCGTCTACAACCGCAGCAAGGTCTTCGTGGGCGTCGAGGGCAGCGCGTACCGCCGCGTGCTGCGCAACATTGGCCTGCTGTCCGACGCGGGCGTCGACGTGAGCCTGCGGCTCAACCTCAACGGATCCAACGAGCGTGACCTATGGCAGCTCGCCGACGAGCTCGCCGAGCGCTTCGGAGGGCGCGAGAACGTGACGGCGTACACCGTACTCCTGCGGGACTTCGGCTTCGGGAGCATGCCTCACGAGTCCCGGCATCAGGCGCTCGCCGCGTACGACGCCCTGCAGGGCCACCTCCACGACGTCGGGATCGGGAGGCCCTGGCTCCCGAGGAGGTCGGTGAAGGTGAACCAGTGCATGGCGGACAACGACAACTGGATCACGATCCTGCCTGACGGCCGCCTCGGCAAGTGCGAGCACGAGAGCGAGGACAAGCTCGTGGGGAGCATCTACGACGACGGGCTCGACGAGGAGGCGGTCCGCGCGTGGAAGCAGGTCGTGCGCGTTCCCGAGTGCGAGGGGTGCCTCTTCTTCCCGTCGTGCAACCGCCTGAGGGAGTGCGCCTGGCACGCGGAGGGCTGCACGGAGTACGACCGCGAGGAGATGCGCATAAACCTCCGCCATCGCGTCCTGACCGCGTACAAGCAGTACTGTAGGGAACACCGTTGACCGATACTGCCTAAGTTGCTACGGCGTTGGCCTTGCTCGCGGAGGCGCTCGGGAGGAACCATGGGAAGAGGACCGCAAGCCACAGGGCTTAGCGGTCCTCCAACTCGGAAACGAGGCGTCGCCCGGTTCACCCCTCGGGCCTTGCCGTCAGCCACATTGTGTGCCCGTGTAGCCACATCATCAAGCGCCAATGTTGAAAACATGCCTTTCAGATTCTGTTTGCTACGCGGGCGAAACTCCGCTACCATGCGTGAGTCCCCTATCGAGAGGAGAACCAGATGAGCTGGTTTGACAAGTCCGTGGCGTACCAGATCTACCCCTTGGGTCTGACGGGCGCCCCCTACGAGAATGACGGCATCCAGGAGCACCGCATCATGCAGCTCGTGGACAATGGCTGGATTGAGCACCTCCAAAAGCTCGGTGTCAGCTGTGTCATCCTCAATCCTGTCTTTGAGAGCGAAGCCCATGGCTATGACACCATCAACTACGAGATGGTTGACGTGCGTCTGGGTGACGAAGAAGACCTGCGCGCCGTGGTGGCCGCCTTCCATGAGGCGGGTATCCGCGTCCTGCTCGACGGTGTCTTCAACCATGTCGGTCGCAGCTTCTGGGCGTTCGAAGACGTGCGCCAGAATCGTGAGGCGAGCGACTATGCGGGATGGTTCCACATCAACTGGGGTGGCAACAACGAGTACGGTGACGGCTTCTCTTACGATACTTGGGCGGGTGTGCCCTACCTCGTGAAGCTCAACCACGGCGATTTCGGCCTCAACGAGTACTGCGCGGACGTCATTCGCGAGTGGGAGCGCATCTACGACATCGACGGCCTGCGCCTCGACGTCGCATACTGCCTCGACCAGGGTTTCTTGCGCTACCTGCGCCAGATTGCCAACGAGCTTTCCGAAAAACGCGGAGACAAGTTCCTGCTGCTTGGCGAGACGATGTTTGGCGACTACAACCTCTGGATGAGCGACGAGCTGTGTGACACGGTGACCAACTACGAGGCGTACAAGGGCCTTTGGAGCGCGATGAACGCAGGCAACATGCACGAGATCGCCTACGCCTTGGAGCGCCAGAGCGGCGACAAGCCTTGGGACCTTTACACGGGCAAGCACCTGCTCAACTTCCTCGACAACCACGACGTACCGCGCATTGCAACCCAGCTCACAAACAAAGACCAGCTCAAGCCGCTCTATGGCCTGCTCTTTGCCATGTGCGGCGTGCCCTGCGTGTACTATGGCAGCGAGTGGGGCATCGAGGGCGAGCAGAAGTTCGGCGACCACGAGCTGCGTCCTGCGCTTGAGGCGCCAGAGTGGAATGAGCTCACCGACTGGATCGCGACTCTTGCCAAGGCCAAGCAAGAGAATCCCGCGATGTGGGCAGGCGACTACCACGAGCTGCAGGTTCAGCCGACGCATCTGGTCTTCCAGCGCGAAGCCGAGGGTCAGCGCGTGATCGTGGCCATCAACGCGGCAGGCGAGAAGGCGACCCTGCACTTCAACGCGAACTGTGGGCGCGCGGTCGACCTTCTGACCGGTGAGGACCACGACTTCGGCGGAGGCTCCGAGGTCGGGCCCTACAGCTGCCACTGGTGGCTCTGCGAGCGCTAACGGATTGCACGGGGGCGCGGCGCGCCGGCGCGGCGGCGCGCCGGCTTCCTCGGGGGCAAACGCGAATGCCACGTCGCAGCGGACGCATACGGCCGCTATCCGTCCGCCTCTGCGGGGCAAACGCAAATTCCACGTCGCCGCGGACGCATACGGCGGCTATCCGTCCGTCTTTGCGGGGCAGTTCGCGTCTGCCACGTCATTTCGGACGCTTGCGCCCTCTATCCGTCCGTCTTTGCGGGGCAGTTTGCATCTGCCACGTTGGCCCACGATTCTATTCGCTGTTTGCGCTTTTGTCCTTTTGAGGGCAAAAAGTCGCGTTTCGCGGGCAGGCCTGATCGAGCGTCCCATTCGCATCCCGATTTGCGTTGTAAGAAGGTGCGGGTCACCGTAACGAACGCCGGCTCCGAACCTGCCGGTTGGTGATCCCGCTCCTTTCCACGTCGCTTCAACGGCCTTCCCTATGGTCTCTTGGTCTTGGACACCGCGCGCTTCGGTGCATCGGACGGATTTGCGTTTCGTGCGTGCGTCCTCGGTCGGATTCGCATTTCGTGCGACGGATTCGGCCGGATTTGCGCTTCGTGCGCGCGTCCTCGGCCGGATTTGCGTTTCGTGACCGTTGACAGCCCGCACGAAAGCAATTTACGGCCGAAACCACCGCACGAAGCGCAAACTTGAACGAAGAGTGCCGCACGAAGCGCAATCCCAGCCGACGGTCTCGCGCGAAGCCCGCAATCCTACCCACAAGACCGTAATAGGGTCCGAGCCCTACAAAAACTTGCCTGAGGGGCCGATTTCTGCAGCTTCGCGAACTATGTCTGATCCGGGACGCCTCAATCCGGCAAAGCTCGGTGAGAGCCTCGTTTTCAGCGTTTTCGCGAGCTTTGTAGGGCCGAAGATTGCCAAAGGCGACAGGGGGCGACTTTTGCTGGGGAGGCACATCAATATGGTCCATCAAGCTGTGATGAGCTCTCTAGCAAACTCACTTCTTGTCATGCCGCGCTCGTTGGCTCGGCGGCCGTGTTCGTTGATCTCAGACGGTAGTAGCTTGATGATGACAAAGACGGGCTCCTGTGTCGACACGACCTGCCATCGATCGGAATCCAAGTCGTCACGCTCAGCAATGTCGATATACTCCTGCATCTCTTCTTCAGTGAACATACCTACCTCAGGATTCCGATGCCCTAGGATGGTTATTCTTGGACCTCATGGTGTGGAACAAGAACCATGACTTCGAAGCTGCGGTCCAGTGCTCCAACACTTCAATTTGATTCAGCCCCAAAACCTATGGGTTTGGCAGTCGCACACGGGGCAGCATTGGACGGTTCTATTCCGCGATGTGGCAAACGGTCGGGCCGCAGAGGAGGCCATCCGTCTGGCTCTGCGGGGCGTTCCCGGGAATCGACGTTGACGTGGCATGCTATCCCGGGGATCGACGTTGGTGTGGCGCGAGTTCCATGGATTTGACGTTGCCGTGGCACGCGTTCCATGGGATTGGCGTTGGCGTGGCATGCTTTCCGTGGATTTGACGTTGGCGTGGTTTTTTACCTCCTGATTGACGTTGGCGTGGCGATTTTTGCTACGGGAACGCAAATCTCGGGGAATCCTGCCACGCCAACGTCAATCTCGAGGAACGCGCGCCACGCGAACGCAAATCTCGAGGAATCCTGCCACGCCAACGTCAATCTCGAGGAACGCGCGCCACGCGAACGCAAAACCGGGGGAACCCGGCCACGCGGTCAACGATCCCGCGGACGTGTGAGGGTGGCCGCCTCGTCGAGACACTGGCTCCATTCCTTCTGACGAGGGAGCACACGACCCCTCGGGACGTGGAGTATACTGAAAGCCACCGATTCCCGAGAGGAGCCCTGTCGTGATGGTTGCGCCCTTCGCTGCCCGTGTTGTCATAGAGGCCTTGGAAGCTGCTGGCTTCGAGGCGTGGATCGTGGGCGGATGGGTGCGCGATGCGCTGCGCGGGGAGTCAGGCCACGACATCGACGTGACGAGCAATGCGCTTTGGCAGGAAAGCGCGCGTGTGCTGTCGAATGCGGGCTACGAGGTCCTGCTTACCGGCATCGCGCACGGCACCATTACGGCAATCGTGGCGGACGAACCCATCGAGGTGACGACCTACCGCGTCGAGGGTACCTATTCCGACCACCGCCACCCCGACGAGGTGAGCTTCGTGCAAGACGTGCGCGAGGACCTGGTGCGGCGCGACCTCACGTTCAACGCCATGGCCTGGCATCCCATGCGTGGCCTGCTCGACCCCTTTGGCGGGGCGCAGGACCTTGCGGCTGGCATCGTGCGCGTCGTGGGGGAGCCACGGCGGCGTTTCGAAGAAGACGCTCTTCGCATCATACGAGCGGTACGCTTCTCGCTCCGCTTGGGATTTGTTGTCGAGCCGCGGACCCAGCACGCCTTGGAGGCCAGTGCGCCAAGTCTGGCCGAGGTCGCAAGCGAGCGCCTGGGGAAGGAACTGGATGCCATCGTGCGCATGGGCAAGGCAGGCCGCGCGCTTATGGATCAGCCCGAGGTCATGTGCGCGGCCATTCCTGAGCTTGCCCCGTCGCGGGGGTTTGATCAGCGGAGCGTCTATCACATCTATGATGTGTACGAGCACATCGCGCACGTCTGCAATGCGGTCGAGGCTTTCACGGCCGGGCTTGCCCCTGCCGAATTGCGCTGGGCGGCTCTGCTGCACGACGTTGCGAAGCCCATGACGTACAGCGAGGACGTGGACGGCCATGGGCACTTCTTTGACCATCCCAGGCAGGGTGCGATCGTGGCGCGCGAGGTCATGCGGCGACTGGCGATTCCGCATGAACTGGTCGATGCGGCCTGCGTGCTCATCCGCTGGCACGACGAGAGGATGCCTGCGACGGAGCCGGCGATTCGCCGCATGCTGGCGCGGCTGTATGCGGTGTGTCCCGGACGAGAGGTACCGCTAGCGTTCGAACTCTTTGACCTGAGGCGAGCCGATGCCGTCTCGAAGTGCGCGTCTGCGGCGTCATGGGCCTCTGAGCTGGACAAGTACGCCCGCTTGCTGCGCGCAGAGGTTGCGCGCGGGCCGGTCTTTGCGACATGTCACCTCGCCGTGAGCGGAGCCGATGTCATGCGCACGTGTGGCGTGGCGCCGGGACCTGCGGTGGGGATGCAGCTCGAGATGCTGCTTCGCGCCGTGATGGCGGGGGAGTTGCCCAACGACCGCGAGCTGCTTCTTGCATGGCTTGCAGGGTCGCTTTAGTGATATCGTGCGTCTTAATCGCAGAGTTCGCCCACAGCTTCCTGTAATGAGAGTTTGCGTACTGGTGACTTTGCGAAGGCTCGCTCGTCGCGAGAGATGATTGCATCGACTCTTAGTGATTCGGCTGCCATGCGTACGAGCCCGTCTTCAAAATCGGGTTCATCTGATTTGACGGCTCCAAAACCATATGCTGCCAAAAGGTCAACCACCTCGAAGCAATTCTCCATAAGCAGCTGTACAGCTCGGCGCGCCTTTTGTTCGTCCTTGTAGAGGCGCCCGAGCACGTAGTAGACATCCTTGAGGCTAGAGACGAGAGTGCAGAGGTGGATGTCTGGCGAGGCTGCGGCACCCTCGACAAGTTGCACGGCGAGTTGATGCTCAGGACGGGCTGGATCGCAATAGTCAAAGAGGATATTTGTATCAGCGAGATATGTACGGTCAGTACCCAAAGCGTTCCATCCTCTCTGCTGCGAGTAGCTCCTCGTCAGATACTCCCTCCACGCGTCCGGGGGTGTCTTGCGACGCAAAGAAGGCCGTGGCTTGGCGTGCGCCTTGCAAGGCAGCCTTGTCTGGCGTCTGCGCGTGCATGGGTATGTTGCCGGTCAGAGCGATTGATTCCAAAGTATTGCGAATCACTTCGGAGACCGTGAGGCCGGCCGCCGCAAGCGTGCGCTTCGCTTGTTCAACGATGTGTTCCTCGACTCGACCGTTTACTATGGTCATTGACATGTCGACTCCCTAAGCTGTGTCTCTTAAGCCAAATCCCATGGTAACACATCCGTCTTACGCGTAAGACGGATGAAGCGCGCAGACTCAGTGTTCGAGAGTGCGTTTGGCAAGAATCATATGCGTCGTTGGTTGCTCGCGTCGCGCGAATGGTATATCCTATTGTATATACATATTGGTGGGAAGAGGAGACGATGATGGAGACGGCCATGGCGGAGTCGAAGGTAGTGAAATGGGGCAACTCGCAAGGCGTGCGCATCCCGCGTGTGGTGTGCGATGCCGCGGGTATCGGTGTTGGCGACGTGCTGCGTATGACGGTGGAAGGTCAGACGATAGTGATTTCAGCGTTGCGAGATCGACCTCGATATAGCCGTGCGGGGAATCGTTCGCTTGAGGAGGTCTTTGCGGGCTATGATGGCCCCCCTATGGGCGAAGAATGGATTCGCGGACGCGTAGGGTCGGAGATCCTTGATGATTAGACAGGGAGAGATTGGTTATCTGGACTTTGACCCGAGTGCTGGTCATGAACCAAGTAAGCGCAGGCCAGCGCTTGTCATCAGCGTCGATGGTTTCAACGCTTTTCTGTCGAGCCTCATGGTGGTGTGCCCGATTACCGCGACGCCGAGTACATATCCTCTGCACGTCCCTGTGGGTGGAGGATTGTCGGTATATGGCTACGTTTGCGTCGAACAGTTGGCCGCGGTCGACCCTGTCGCGAGACGCTTTGAATCTACGGGCGAGCTCATCGACGAGGCCGTGATGGCCGAGGTGCTCGAGCTGGTGGGAAGCATATTCGGATTGTAAAGAGAACTTGAACGCCGCGGCCCTCCCTGCTTGGAGCAAGGAGGGCCGCGGCGTTCGGATAGCGATATGCGTGGGTTACACCAGCGTGCGGACGTCCACGTACTCGATGTCGTCGAAGCTGTCGGCGAGGTTCTTGCAGCAGACCTTGCCGTCGTAGCAGTTCACGCCAGAAGCGATGACGTCGCTCTCGGCGACGGCGCCCTCAAGCCCCTTGTCGGCAATCTGCAGGCCGTAGCGCAGCGTGGCGTTGGTGAGGGCGATGGTGGAGGTACGGGCGACGGCGCCGGGCATGTTGCCGACGCAGTAGTGGACGATGCCGTCCTCGATGAAGATGGGGTCGTCGTGCATCGTCACGCGCGAGGTCTCGCCGCAGCCGCCCTGGTCGATGGCGACGTCAACGAAGACCGCGCCGGGCTTCATCTCGCTGAGATAGGCCTTCTTGAAGAGCTTGGGCGTGCTGCCGCCGGGAATAAGCACGGCGCCAATGACGAGGTCGGCATC
>ONMP01000063.1 GCA_900318935.1 uncultured Actinomycetes bacterium | reverse complement strand
TGCGCGAGAAGATGCACATCCGTCGCCTGCTGATCGGCTACGACGAGCACTGGCGCGCGTTCGCCAAGCGCATCTCGCTGGGCGTCGTCGCGTGCATCACCGCAGTGGGAGCTTCGAGCGTGGTCGACGATATGATGGGCGACGGTCCCACGGCTGTGGCCTTCTTTGGATTCGTCCTGCTGGGCCTTGCGTTCATCATCCCCGCCGGCATAGGACACGCCGCGTTTCAGAAGGCGCATCCGTACGTGGCCAATTTCTACACCGACGAGGAGCGCACTGCACAGAAGCGCAGGCTCGGCATCTCCCTGGTGGCGGGGATCGGAATCATCTTGCTGGGCTTCGTGATCAGCGCGTTTGGAGACACGTTCGGTGACGGCGCCCAAATCGGCGCGGGATTCTTCCTCTGCGTCGCTACCGGCGTCGGCATCATCGTTTACGCAGGGATGATGGACAGCCGCCTCGACATCGAGAGCTACAACATCAGCGCCCTCGAGGAGGTCGACGAAGAAGAGATCGCGAGCATCGTAGGCGCGGCCCGCGCGACAGCAGTTCTGGACAAGGTGAGGCGCAACAAGCGCACGGGCCTCGTATGCGGCATCATCATGCTCGTAGCCACGGCTATCGCACTGCCCCTCATGTTTTGGGCGACGCAATGCGGCGATCCCTTCTGGAGCAAGTTCTTCTGGATCCCTTGGATGGTCGGTGGCCTGATGTGCGGCATCGCCTCGACCGTATTCTCGGCCTCCTAATCCAGATTTGCGCCATCCTCGAGCGCTTGCCCAACTCGCTGTTCGGTCACCGAAATACCGGAAAGCACCTCGCACCTGAGTCCCTGCTTACCAAGCAGCTCAGAGACGCATTCGACGACCTCAACCGCAAGGATCAACAGAAGGTGGTAAACTACGCCGAGGGCCTGGCCCAGGTGCCTCGTTATGCCGAGGCGGCAGCGGATCGAAGAGGCGCGCAGGACGCGTTCGATGCCGAGAATAATCTGAGCGCCAGCGTGGCGTGAGGAAGGTAGTAGACAATGGACGTTTGCAAGCTGATAACCGGATTTAATCTCGAAGACGTGGTTGTTTTCGATACGGAAACAACGGGCACCACTGGCCGCGACGAGATTATCTCCATCTCCATAGTTGACGTGCACGGCAACGACATCTTTACCTCGCTCATCAAACCGAAGCACCACATATCGTGGACTGAGGCTGAGAGAGTCAATCACATTTCTCCCTCGATGGTGCAGTCGGCACCAACTATCGACGAGTGCGTCGAGGTGATAGCGAGGGCTTTCTCCGGGAAGCTCATCGTTGGATACAACGTAGACTTTGACATCAGGATGCTGCGCCAATCGCTCAAAGACGACATTGGCATCAGTCGCGCAGCTACGTTTGACGTCATGAAGGAGTACGCAAGGGTCCACGGTCGACGAAGGTGGCCTGACAGCGGAAGGTACAAGTATTCCAAGCTTGTAGAATGCGCAGAGGACTACGGCTATCACTTTGACGCACATGATGCGCAGAAGGACGCGGTAGCGACCGCCTATTGCTTCATGTCGCTTATTACCGACGAGTCGTACATCCGTTATGCCCTTTGACTGAAACCAGCCATCTCTTTACCGGGGCCTTAGCTGCCATTAGCGACGCATGCGCTCGATTACGCAGGAATGCGACTTCGTCTTTGTGTCGTACGTTATGCCCACCAGCAGCAGAGGCCCCCCATAGTTGACAAGGACCTGGGGATAGCGCTTCTCGTGAATCTGGGATATCGCAGACACCACGGGCTTGTTCCACTTAAGCTCGACCAAAAGAGCCGGTATGCGGGAGTAGCGCTTGGGAAGGTACACGACGTCCGCGATGCCGTGACCCGTGGGCAACTCTTCAATCAGCGCAAACTTATCCACTGACGTGAGATAGGCAAGTTTCACAGCAAAGCGCAGAGCCTGCTCGTCGTTGTACCAATCCGGTCCAAGCTGACTGTCGTGCGCACGGGCAACACCCTCGGCCACGGCGCTTTCGTTGCCCTCGATCGTGTCCTGCAGAAGACGGTCAGCAGCCGCCACCATACGCGCGAGCTCAGGACTGCCACCAGCACGAATCGTGGAGGCAAATTCGAGTCGCACCTCCTCGTTTGGAATGATGACGGTCTGCGATTCCTCGTCGTAGGCAAGGTACCCCAAGTGTGCCAGCAAAGTAAGAACATCGTCCGCGCTCTCCACCACCGACATGTCATTCTGAAATCGCAGTACGTTAACGGGCGCTCGCTCCCCCGCGATGAGGTTCGCAACGGTCATCTGGAGGCTGTCGAAATCCATCTGTATGTATCGGGCAAGCGAGGTGTATGACTCCGACGAAGACCAGTAGGAGCCAAACTTGTGTCTGCGACACGACTCCATGACGGAGTTGGGGGCATATACCGGTCCCACGCCCGGGAGTTCGTATCCATCGTACCAGCGCTGCATCTCTACAAAGTCCATATCGTGCCGATCGCACAGCATGCGGACCTCACCCTCGGTGAAGCCCACGTAGGGTGCGTACGCATCGGGATCAAGCATGGTGTACTCACGGAAATCGGAGAGCGCCGACTGGGTCCCGTACTTCTTGATGGGAAGAATGCCCGTCATGTAGGCACAGGCGACCGCATCCGGTGTAAAGCTCGCATTCTTGAAGAGCGTGCGCAGGCACTTGACCCACTGCTCCTTGGCCGTCTCGTTACCCTTTGCCTCACGCAGGGGGGCGTCCCATTCATCAATTACAAAGACGAACTTCCGACCCGTAAATCGCACCACATCAAGCAGTGCAAGGTCAAGCTCGGCGTGCTGTACCACACCCGAAAACTCATCAGCAAGGTCCGCCACGACACGGCCGGCAAGAGCAGGCACCACGTCGTCGCCATTGACAGTCGTAAAGGACGTGAGATCGAGGCGCAAGACGTTGTAGGCGTTGAGGTGCATCTCGTAGCTCGGATCCCTCGATATGTCGAGTCCATCGAACAATGACTTCGAGTCGCAGCCACGGCAATAGTATGCGACGAGGGACTGGGCGGCAAAGGACTTGCCGAATCGCCTCGGGCGCGTGACGCACACGAGTGGCCTTGGTTTGCCAATCGTCCTGTTCACCAGCGCAATAAGGCCGGTCTTGTCCACGTACTCGTCTGCCACAATCTGCGAAAATCCCTCGTTGCCAGGGTTCACGTAGACGCCCAAGATGCCCTCCCTCCAGTCGTAGCTCTATCGTATCACGAGCGCTTCGCGGCCATGCGCAGCTTCACGCAGGCGGGACAGTTGCAGACCACTTGTGCGTCCAGCTCCCTTAGCGCGCGGATGCTCTGCATGCGCGCCTCTTCCCGTGCCTTCTCCTCCTCAGCCGCTTGCGCGCGAAGCGCGAGGTGCTCCGAGAGGGTCATGCGCTTTTTGCCAGTTTGGCGAGCCATGCCAATGCCTCCTTTCCCTGGCAGCCATTTCCTCGCAGCTTGCACACATGGTACCATGGGTGCCAAGGAACGCAGATGGGCGGGAGGCACGCCATGACGAGAGATCTGCCCATAGGGATTCAGAGTTTCGAGAAGCTACGCCGAGATGGCTACGCATATGTGGATAAAACCGCGTATGTCCACCAGCTCGCCCGCACTTCTGTGCCCTACTTCCTAAGCCGACCGCGGCGTTTTGGCAAGAGTCTACTCGTATCGACACTCAAAGCCTACTTCGAGGGCAAGCGCGACCTATTCGAAGGGCTAGAGATTGAAAAGCTTGAGGGCAACAGCCCTAATGCGTGGCAGGCGCGTCCCGTCTTTTCGCTGAGCTTCAACGGGGCCGACTACACGAAGCCAGGAGCTCTGGAAGACAAGCTCGATTCGCTACTAAGGGATTTAGAAGATGAATGGGGCGACGATCGACGCAGCTTAGAACTCGGTCCGCGCCTCCAATACCTCCTTAAGCTAGCGCACGCGAGTAGTGGCCACCGCGTGGTGGTGCTTGTGGACGAGTACGACAAGCCCCTTCTTGAGTCAATACATGACCCAAAGCTCGAAAACCGAAACCGTGCCACACTCAAAGGCTTCTTTTCCGTACTCAAAGATGCCGACGAACACCTAAGGTTCTCTCTTGTCACAGGGGTGACGAAGTTCAGCAAGGTATCCATCTTCAGCGACCTCAATCAGCTTAGAGACATCTCGATGAGCCGTGCCTATGCAGATATCTGCGGCATCACCGAAGAGGAGCTGCTCCGAGACTTCAGCCCAGAACTCGATACGATGGCCAGTGAACTGGAAATCGATCGAGACGGATGTCTAAAGGCGTTACGCGCGCAGTACGATGGCTATCGCTTCCATCACAAGGCTCCTGGCGTTTACAACCCATTTAGCCTGTTCAACGCCCTTCTGGAGCGTGAATTGGGATCCTATTGGTTCCAGACGGGCACACCCACATTCCTTCTGCACCGCATGCAAGAGGTAAACCTCGAACCACGCCGGCTGACCGACGGCACCATCTACGCAACTGAGCGTCGCCTCTCGGACTACCGGGCCGACGATCCCGACCCAATTCCGCTGCTCTTCCAGACCGGCTATCTCACCATAAGTTCATACGATAGCCTGTTAGGCGAGTATGAACTTGCCGTCCCTAACGGCGAAGTGAAGTGGGGCCTTTTTGAGGAGCTGCTACCCGCCTGGGCGCCAGGGTACGGTGCAGCTCGCGGCACAGACGTGTTTACGCTGCGTCGACTCGTAGCAGATGCCGACGGTTAGCGGGATGCCCCTCGGATCGCACTCGCGTGACCCGAGGGGCATCCCGCCTCCAAACGAAGCCTTGCTCGCGTCTGGGCTAGACGATCTTGACCACCCAACCGAAGGGATCCTCGTCCTTGCAGGTCTGAATGCCCACGAGCGCATCGCGCAGCCTGCGCAGAACGGGGCCGCCTTCTTCGCCACAGTCGGGGAAGGTGACGTCGACGCCTTCGGCCTCGATCTTGCCCACATGCGAGATGACAGCCGCCGTGCCGATGCAGCCACACTCGGCAAAGTCACCCGCAACCACCTCGTCGAAGCGCACGGGACGCTCCTCGACAGGAATGCCCAGGTACTTGGCCACATCCACGAGCGAGCGACGCGTGATCGAGGGCAGGATGGAGTCGGTGGCAGAGACGGGCACCACGAGGCCGCCCTTCTTGTCGACAAACAGGACGTTGGTGCCACCGGTCTCCTCAACATAGGTGCGACTGCGAGAGTCGAGGTAGAGGTTCTCGGAATAACCGCCCTCATGCGCCTGCAGGGTGGGATAGAGGCTCATACCGTAGTTGAGGCCAGCCTTGATGTTGCCGGTGCCCATCGGAGCGGCGCGGTCATACGCAGGAACGGTCAACTTGACAGCCTTGGAGCCAGCCTTGAAGTAAGGGCCAACCGGCGTGACGAAGATGCGGAACTGGTACTCGTCGGAAGCCCCCAAGCCCAGCACCTCGCCCGTGGCAATCATGAACGGGCGGATGTAGAGCGTGGCACCAGAACCAAACGGGGGCACCCAGGCCTCGTTGGCCGAGACGACCTGCTTGACGGCGTCGACGAACTTGTCCTCCGGGAAGGGAGGCATGACCATGCGGCGGGCGGAGTCGGCCATGCGTGCCGCATTGAGGTCGGGACGGAAGCAGACGATCGAGCCGTCCTCGGTGGTGTAGGCCTTCATGCCCTCAAAGATCTCCTGGCAGTACTGGTAGATGCCGGCGTCTTCCGAAAGCGTGATGGTGTGCTCGGTGGTAAGCCCGCCCTCCTCCCAAGCACCGTCCTTGTAGTTGCAGACGTAGCTGTAGTCGCACGGCTGGTACTTGAAGGAAAGGTTGCCCCAGTCGAGGTTCTTCTTTTCTACCATGTGATCAATCTCCTCCCCCATGAGGCAATTAGAAGCGTGCGTAGCGGTTGAGGTTGGCCTCGAGCTTGGCGACGAACTTCTTGCCCGTCTCGGAGAGCTCGGCGCCTGTCTTGGTGATGTAGCCAAGGTGGAGCCGGACATCAGTCTCAAGCGGCACGGTGGTCAGGGAGTTGCCGTCCGAGATGCCCACGAGGATGCCGCTCGTGACGGTGTAGCCATTGAGGGCCACGATGAGCTCGGAGAGTGACGCGCGATCGGTGCAGGCAATGCCCTTGTTGCGCGACTCTGCGGCGAGCGCCTCCTCGGCCATGTAGAGCGGGGCATCTTCCTCCTGCTCGAAGTACAGGTAGGGGTAGTCGTCCAGCTGGTCGAGGGTCAGCGACTTGGCATTGACCAGCGGGTGGGTGGCGGGAAGGGCCACACGCGGGGCCGAACGGATCAGCTCCACGAAGGTGACGCCGGCGGCCGCAAAGGCAGCCTCAAGCTCGTCGACCGTCTGGGTGGTCTCGACCAAGACGCCCAGCTCGCTTGCGCCCGAGGCGACGTCATCGATGACACCCTGGGTGGTGCGGTCGCGCAGGGCGTAGTCGTAGGCATCGCCGCCGTTGGAGAGAACGACCGACGCGAAGGTCTGAACGTCAAAGAGATAATGCTGTCCTGAAACTGCAAACTGCGCCATGATTTAGGCCTCCTTCTTCTCGGCAGCGTGTGCCTGCGCCTCGTGCAGGATCTCGACGGCCTCGGCGGTGGAGGTGCGCTCGTCGATGAAGCGCTTGACCTTGTGCTCACCGGAGGCACCCAGCTTGTCGGTGTCAAAGACGATGACGCGCGCGGGGCGCACGCCCGTGTGAGTCTTGAGGGCGCGCTCAACGCGCTTGGCAATCTGGTCAAAGGGCTCGTCGGAGCCAAAGACGCGCTCGACCGAAACCTCGTACTTGGTGGTGTGGTTCTCGTCGTAGGCACGGATGCGATACTCGCCAGAGAGGCCCTTGTCCTGACGCACGATGTATTCGATGTCTGAGGGGAACACGTTGACGGCACTCACGATGAACATCTCGTCCTTGCGGCCGGAGATGTGGATGCGGGCGTGCGTGCGGCCGCACTCGCAGGTGGAGCGGTCGACCCAGCCGATGTCTCCGGTGGCAAAACGAATCATGGGACGGCTGCGCTTGGTGAGGGTCGTGTAGACCAGCTCGCCCTTCTGGCCGTCGGGCAGAACCTCGTGCGTGACGGGGTCGACGACCTCTACCAGAATCTGGTCCTCGATGATGTGCAGGCCGTTCTTGTATTCGCACATGCCGGCGCATGCGCCGTAGATGTCGGAGAGGCCAAAGAAGTCGTAGACGCTTGCGCCCCAGATGTCCTCGATTGCCTTGCGGGTAGTCTCGATGGAGCCACCGGGTTCGCCCGAGATGATGATGGTGCGCAGATTCTTGAAGTCCTCGCGGGGGTTATAGCCCTTTTCGATGGCCTTCTGGCCCAGCAGCCATGCGTAGCTGGGCGACGACCAGAAGTGCGTGGGCTGGTAGTGCTTCATGGCCCAGAGCAGGCGGTCGGAGGGTACGGCGCCCACCCAGATGCCCAAGGCACCCAGCTCCTGCGCGCCGATGACGCAGGGACCGCCGACGTAGAGCGCGAAGTTCATGCCGTGCAGGTAGCGGTCGTTGGGACGCATGCCGGTCTGCCAAAAGAGACGCGCCTCGGCGTGCATGAACTCGTCAAAGTCGTGCTGCGAGAAGGGGCTCATCGTGGGGACGCCCGTAGAGCCGGAGCTGGTGGCCATGTAGACCACATCGTCCTCAGGCACGCAGCACAGCTCGCCAAAGAACGAGCCGATGCCCTGGCAGTCGCGCTCGGTCTGCTTGTTGATAAACGGGAACTTCTCAAGGTCTTTGAGCGAGGTGATGTGCGGATCGACCCCGGCCTCGTCCCAAGAGCGCTTGTAATAGGGGCTGTTTTCGTACGCCCAGACCAGCTCGTCTTGCAGGCGCTCGAGCTGCAGCTTCTCAAGCTCGGGGCGCGGCATGGTCTCGACCTCGCGGTCGTAGTACTTCTCGTCATAGGATAGGTTCTTCTTGGCCATACATCCTCCTTCTTGTTAGGCGGCCTTTAGCAGGATAGGCCCAATCCGCATAAGAGACAAGAGATAAGGTGCTGGCGATGTTTTCGCAGTGCCATTTGACGGTATACCCACGCAAAAAGAAAGTCGGGTCTTTCGGGTCTTCCGGTCCCTCCATTTGCGCGATATACGTAACCGCTCGCTTGATGAGCAGGACAAGAATGGTAAGGACCTTGAGGGCCTTTTCGCCATCGACGTCAAGACAAGACGCGACCCTTGGAGGATAATTCTTGGAAATCGTCAGGATTGAAGAGGTGAGCAAGCACTATGAGTAACTATATCGAGCACAAGGGCTCCCTGGCGTTCCACCCCGGTTACTACATCGAGGAGATTGTCGAGGAGAGTGGACTCACGCAGGAAGACTTCGCGAAGAGGCTGGGCACAACCCCCAAGACCCTTAGCCTCATCATCAATGGAAAACAGCGTCTGACCTTCAAAATTGCCATGAAGCTGTCGAGGATGCTAGACACCACCGTGCAATACTGGCTTAATCTGCAAAATGCGTACGACACCGCCCTCGCGCAAATTGCATTCGAGGAGGAGCTGGAGCGAGAGAAAAGCGTCCTTAAGATGCTGGGCTACATCTATTTCCGCGATAACTTCGGACTGCCCGACCTACCTAGGAAGATTGCCGAGCAAGTTGAGCAGGTCAGAGCCTTCCTCAACGTCGCATCTCTCACCGTCCTAACCGGTCGCGACATGGCGGTGAGCTTCAGGTCCTCAACTAGCGCTATGAGCGAAGGGAGCATTGCGAAGGCCAACGCCATGGTACAGATTGCCACCAACAAGGCCATGGCCACGCCCTCGACAGATTTCGATAAAAAGAAGTTCGAGGAGGCAATAGACTTCGCGCTCACACAGACCACCAACCACGAGCACTTCTACCCGTTAATAAAGGACAGGTTTCTAGAGGCCGGTGTTGTACTCGTCATTCTTCCGAACCTTCCAGGATCCAAGACAAACGGCGCGACAAAGAAGAATGGCAGGCGGGTGATGATGATGGTGAACGACAGAAGGCTCAATGCTGACTCGTTCTGGTTCACTCTCCTGCATGAGGCAGGACATGTGATCAATGGAGATTTTGGCATTTCGTTTGAGAGCGAAACGGGAGCCATCGAAGAGGCTGCGGACGAATTCGCGGAAAACAAGTTGATTGATCCTGAGTTGTACGAGGCATTCGTCCGCACTAGCGGGACACACTTCTCGGAGAGTTCCATCGTCACTTTTGCCGGCAGCATTGGCCGTGACCCGGGAATCGTCCTAGGCAGACTCGAGAACGATGGACATCTTCGACGCGACAACTCAATGCAATCCCTCCGGCGCAAGTATCACGTGTCCATAACATGACAAGCAATCTAAACGCGCTCAGATTACATCAAGCAAACAAACGGCATCGAGGGCATATGTACCAACCTGACTCATCTTCTCATCCAGAATCGCTATCTTCTCCGCTGTCTTCGATTGCTCTTTGGCGATCGCGCGGCGGGTACGTTCCTCCTCCTTCCCGGTCGCCCCAATCAGCTCGTCCTCCATTGAACGAATCCTGGCTGCAGAAAGATCGCTGATGGCGCGTATCCTCGAGCTAATCTTCACGTTGTTCCGGCTTGCGGTTCGGGCTCGCCTTCCGATGCTGCCCGCTCGCAGCGCGTACTCCTGCAGCCGCTTGCGCTGTAGTAGCCGTTCCGCTGCAACCCAGTTCTCCGGACCCTCCTCGAAGGTATCGCGAATCGCCACGAGCATCGTGCGCTTGAACCCGGCGTTCGCTTTTTGGGTCAATCCCAAAACCTGTAGGTGGAGGCCTTGTTTTTGGCATTCTCGGACCGCTGCCATGGTTAGCTCCCACGTGTCGCGTTCCCTGGGTTTTGCGTTGGCGTGGCGGCGTTCCTCGAGATCGACGTTCGCGTGGCCGGGTTTCCTTGGAATCGACGTCCGCGTGGCCCGCTTTCCTTGGGTTTTGCGTTGGCGTGGCGGCGTTCCTCGAGATTGACGTCTGTGTGGCCAGATTCCTCGTGATTTGCGTTCCCGTGGCAAGAATCGACACGCCAACGTCGATCAGGGGGTAAAAAACCACGCCAACGCCAAATCCATGGAATGTGCGCCACGCCAACGTCAATCCCATGGAACGCCTCACGAAGCCGGACGGATGGACTCCTCTGAGGCCAAACGTTTGCTACGTCGTGGAATAGGACCGTCCAATGCTGGCCCGTGCACATCTTCCGACCCACAGGTTTCGGGACTGAACCGGATGCACCATGACGGAAATATGGCGAGGGCCATGCATGGCGGAAGAGTTCGCATACTTCAAGGGCGACATGGTGCTCGACAGTCCTGAGCCCTACACTGCAGAGGAGATGTGGGAGGTGATCATGGAGATGTTCACGACCACCATCGTCGTACGGGACGCCATGCGCGAGGACTTAATGAGTCACACGGCTGAGGCGTGATGGATTCGTCTAGTGACTGAACTGATGATAGGGTCCCCTGTAGTCGCAGTTGTAGCAGTGGCCAGAGTTGCTGTTTTCCCACACGCCGACGTCATGGCTCCCGCACATGGGGCAGTAGTACTCGTTGACCCAGAAGCTGCCGCCAGAGATGTCCTTGAGCTCCTCGTCCGTCAGCTCGTAGCCCTCCGCTTTAGCCATCTCGAGGATTTCCTCGGGGCCCTTCATGCCGGCAATCTTGCTCTTCTGCTCGTCTGTCAGATCTTTGTACTTCATCTTATCCCCCCTTTGTTGATTTACCCGTTGTCGCATACCACTTATAGTGAGCGTGTTGGTCTGCAGCCTTTGTTCTCCACGCTCATTAATTATACGCATGAAGTGATGCGGCGTCTCAAAATGGATACGGTTCTGTCGCAGGATTTGAGCTGCGAGACCGGTTGCGCAGCACGAATCCTGCGTCATTCTGGCCGAGCCACCACGTGCCACTGGTCACGCAACGCAAAGCCTTCGCCAAAACGAAAAACAGACCAAAGTATTTGAACTCTGACCTGCGTAGTTTTATCCTACTACATAATAGAGGCTGTTGAGAGAAGGAGAGTCCGCCGTAAGGACACGCCAAGGCACATGCGGCAGGACTAACGAAAACGGGTTGGGGAGCACAAGCTTCCCGGCTCCGCGGCTTGTATTCTAGCGATTGGAAGTGAGACTGTGAATCCCGTAACGCTGTTTCTTGCTGTCTTTGTCGGAACCGTAGCCGCAAGGCTCACTATCTATGCGATAGAAAGGCACCGCGACTCCCGTTAGGCAGTTGTCGTTCCGGGAGAATCGTAACCGACTCTCCCGGAACACACGCACACCAGTCCAGTTTTCGCACACGACTTAGCAGGTTTGCAATAAGGTCTCCTTGGCCGGTTGGCTCAGGGCCTCACAGGGCGGCTTCGCCAAGCCAGCTAGCTGGTGACGCAGGCGGCCTTGGATTCGTCGTAGCCTCCGGGCACCTGGCCCTGCGGCAGAATCTGCATCTCTATGGCCTCCGCGCGCTTGGATAGGCCGGTGGTACCGGCCTCAGCGCCGTCGTGCGCCCAGCCGAGCCAACCGTAGGTCTGGCTGTGAACGCGATACCATACGGAATAGCCACGCTCACCTGCCATATCGCCGGTGAGTGATATGCGGACGGCCTCGAGCCTTCGAGACTGGCCCTCGGTGCCGGCCAGCGTCCCGTCGGCCGCGGAGTTCATCCAGCCGATGCCCTGGGCGTGCACCTCGTAGGAGATGCCACCAGAGAGGGGCTGGTTGGACACGGACAGCTTTATGGCCTCAAGGCGCTTCGACCGCCCCGTGGTACCAAACACGAGCGGCGATGAGGGCTTGGCCCAGCCCGTTCCCTGAACGTGCGCCTTTCCCGTGACGGCGCCCACGTAGGACGCCTCGCCCTCCTCGTAGCCCGCGGGGACCTGATCTTTGGGCAGCACTTGGACCTCAACGGCCTCGGCGCGCTTGGACTGCCCCGCCGTGCCGGCGGCCTGGCCGTCGCGGGCCCAGCCGAGCCAACCATAGGTCTGGCTATGCACGCGGTACCACACGCTATAGTCGTCGGCAACGGCCCCGGAGAGCCGCATCTGCACGGCCTCAACGCGTCGGGACTCGCCAGTGGTGCCACACGGCGCCCCATCCCTCTGCCAGTCGACCCAGCCCTTGCCCTGGACGTGGCCACGATACTCGATGGAGCCGTCGGTCCCCTCGGGCAGGCTCACGGAGAACCGCTCGAGCCTCTTTGCCTTGCCCGTGGTACCAATCAGGATGCCCTCACCAGAGATCGTGGCAGACTTGTCGCCGACATTCTGCACGTGGCCGGAGCCTGCGAGCGCAAGCGCTCCGAGCTCGGGCTCAGGCGCGGCAACTGCGTACACCTTGATGGAGAAGTTGTCGATAGGGGCGGCATCGACGTGTTTCGTCGCGCTTGGTGCCATCGCCTTCTCTTCCTCTTCCAAGGGCAGCGCGTCCGTGTAGTCTTTCCAGTCTTGCCACGAGCCATCGGTGTACAGGTAGCTCTCGCCCTCGTTAATAACCGCGGAGGAGTAAATCTTCGCCTTGCCGCGCGTTAGCGAATTCATTGCTTCCTCGCCCGCGCCATGATTCGCCGTCGCGCTGTAAAGGCGCACGCCGACAGGGTCGACCGTGGACATCGTAGACACCACCGAGAATCTCTTGCCTGCGCCAATCGTGATTGGCTGGTCGAGATTCAGGCGATGGAAACCGCCGTACTCGAAGTTCCTCGAGGTGCGGTAGAGCATCTTACCGTCGGTCGGGTTCGTGGCGCCGTCCTTAAGCTCGTAGATGGCGAACGTCACACGCGAGTTTGTCTCGGAAGTACGCGTCGACACACTCTTTACGGCGATGGTCCCGTTCTTTGCCTCGAACACGTTCGCCGAGCTCGTTACGTTTGAGCCCTCCGTTGTTGGCGTCGTGTAGAAGCCGTTGTTGGATGGCATGTAGTCGTGCTGTAGCACCTCAAAAGAGCCTTCGGCCCCAAGGTCGGCGTCGAACTCCAGAGACTCGGCCTGGCTGATGGTCTTGTCGTAGTACGACAAGAAGAAGTACCCAGTCGATAAACCCTCCTCGTTCAGGGTGCCCCATTTCTTCTTGTTTATAGTGTTGCCAAGGTCATCCGTCGTCGCATCCGCTTCGGAGCCCCAGCTGTTCTTTGCAATCCAA